>JAKSKO010000035.1 GCA_024401715.1 Bacteroidales bacterium | reverse complement strand
ACGAAGCCCTCGTCCAGAAGGCTGCGGTTAAGACGGTCACGAACCTTGCGCTCGAACTCCTCGCGGTTACTCATAAGCTGGTCTGCGGTATACTCGTTGCCGCAGGTGCGGTAGGCCTCGAAAATGCAGGTGTGGATATAGCCGTCCTCTATCTCTGAAAGGGATTTGCGGTACTTCACAAAGATATCGGTAGCACGCTCTGCATCAATATGATAGGCAATGGTAGGTGCCATATTGAATATGGAAGCGTCCTTTGTCTGCACGTCGAATGCAGTATAGGTCTTGCGCTGGATATAGGTTGGGTACTCATAGATGCTCTGGGTGATAGGGTTATACCATACCCAGCCCTTGCAGGTTCCCATCACACCGCCGCGCAGTTCCGGATCGGAACTCCACTTCTTGAAACGTATGCCCACGCTGCCGCTGTCAATGGTTGTGCAGCAGCTCATCATAAGAACAAGCGCTATTGCAACACCGCCAAGGCTTGCAATTGTACTTTTAGCCATCTGATAATTTGCCATGATAAAGGATAAGTTTAAAATTGTTATTACTCAACTGCAACGATCTCAGCCTCTGTGGTGGCGGCAGCATCTTCAACTGCCTTGCCCAGCTCTTCGGACATTGTCTCTGTCATGTTTGTAATGGCAGATTTGAAAGAGCCTTTGTGATACTCAAGACCTATGCATGAAAGGCTGTTTGTGAAATAAAGGGCTGCGAAAGCAACAAGCAGGGCTGCAATGCAAGGATAGAGAATCTTCTTCCAAAGCGGTTTCTTTGGTTTGAAAGGGTCATTACCCTTGATAAGCGGGTAGCTTGCAACAGAAGTGAGTGTGGCACCGAATACTGGGTTCACAAGCACATTGCTGTTGATGGCCCAGCCATTGGCATTCAGCACAGGGCCGAGGTTGCGTTTGCGCAGCTTGTTCCATGCGATGAAGCAGCTTGGACCGCTGATAACAAGCATGATTGCAAGCACAAGCAGTATCATGCCCCACCAAGGCAGGTTGAAGAAGAAGCTGAAGAAGCCTCCCACAGCACTGAGGACGAAACCTATGGCCATGCCTATTGCGGCAAAGATACCTGCAAACTTGGCAATATCGAATGCCTGCTTGCCCTTGCCGTCGGCTGCGCCCAAAACACTTGCCTGAGACTCGGCCTCCTTGGCTGCCATATTCTTGTTGATCTTGTCCGATACATAGTCCGCAGCTTTCACATAAGGAGAGAAGAATGCCTTGCGAACGTTGATAGGGTTATCTACGACCTTTGTTACAACTGCATCCCAGTCATTGCCCTGGAGGTCATAGAAGATGGCGTTCTTGCCCGGACGGAGGTTCCTTACTTCGCCGTCGGTCATCAGGGCAGCGATATCTTTCTTCTGGCCAGCCTTGTTTGTGCAGGTGCAGTAGATGAGGAACATTCCGCTGAGGCCTGCCATATCGGCATGTTTGCCCATATCGGCAACCTCAATACACATCTTGCAGCAGCGCTGGTCTATGAAAAGTTCACCGGCCTCGAAAATTGCGCGTTTGCCGCGTGAATAGAAATCGGTGAAGATTACGAAGTTGTTCAGGAAAGTGTAGAAGTCCCTGTACAGGAGCATCAGTTTGTTGATGCTTGCAATCTCTGCCGCGTCATCGGCAAGGGCGGCATCTTTTGCAATCAGCTCCATAAGAGCAGGTTTCGGATCGCTCTTCAACACTGAGAGAGCATATTCCGCACCCAGAGCCTCTACCTCTGCACCAGCCTTTGAATCCATATATGCCTTGTATGCGCCGAAAGAAGCCATAATCTTGTTCCAGGCCTCTTCAGTGAGGTCTTCCTTGACGCCAACAAGGGCTGTCATTGCGCTGAAGGCAGTCTGCCATGCCGGGTTAACGGCGTCCAGAGGAAGCACAGCCTCTGCCGACGGACGTGCCAGCGGATAGCTTGCAATCTCACTGCCGCACTGGTTCAGATCCTGTGCACCTATCTCACCTATGCGTGCAACAGAAACGTCAACGGCCGATGCGGCATCGGAGTTGAAACGCACAAGTTTGCAGCGAATGAAGTAGTCTTTGATCTTCGCATCAAGCGCTGTGCATGCTGCGTAGGCATCGGCAGTTTTCTCTGCGTAAGGGAAGATATTCTTGGCATCCTTGCTGCCTGCCTCCACCCACTCTGTGTAGGCTTTGCATGCGGCAATGAACTTGTCTATGCACTCCTCGTTCACACCCTGATCACCGCAGCGGTCTGCTACGCCGCCTGTTGCGGCAATGATATTCTGGACAAGGGTTTTCAGATCTGCGTCATCGGTGCATCCGGCTGTAATTACGGAATCACCGTTGAACGGATTCCTGTTGAAGATTTCCAGGCTGTTCTCTGCATCGGCCATGGTGATGCTGTCCTTGTCTTCTCCAAGACATGCAAGAACCACTTTTGCCGCAGCAAGCAGGCTTTTGCCGTTCTCTGTGCTGTCATCTATATTGTCCAGGGCAAGCTCTGTATCGCCTTTAAGGATGGTATCCTTGTCCTTGATGATGGAGCAAAGCCACTGGGCAGCGGCAATAACTTCCTTTACGCGGATCTTGCCGTCCCCGTCCTGGTCCAGTATGCTTAAGGTATGCGGATCCATCTGCAGACCCTTCACAGGACAACTCAGTGCTGTCCATTTCTTCTGGTCCAGCTCTCCGAGATGTGCGATATCCTCTCCGCGGTTAAGCGTAACTCTTACCACGCCGCCAACAGAGCAGTAATTCCATTTGTAACCCTCCTGGGTAAATTTCAATCTTGCCATATTATTTATCAAGTTTTACATCATTCCGACTAACAAATTTAATAAATAATTCTAATATTCATCCCAAGATTTTATCTGAGGGGCCTCTCCTGCCGTGAAGGCGCGTATCCAAGCTGTTGCAAGGCGTGTATTGGTGAAAAGAGGGATATTGCAGTCTATGGCGGTACGGCGCACCTTATAGCCGTTGGTGGCTGCTCCCACATGACGCTGGCGCGAGATGTTTATAACCATATCCACATCCTTTGCATGCAAAAGGTCAATGGCATAGCGTATGTCCTCCCCTTCCCTGGCCTGCTCGTCCGGCCACAGAACGCGCTCTACGGCTATATCATTCTCGCACAGGAACTGCCATGTGCCGCTTGTGGCATACAGTTTCAATCCGGCATCGGCAAGCATCTTGCACGCAGGAAGCATGTCGGCCTTTGCAACGGCATCACCGGTTGAAAGAAGCACAGCCTTCACAGGAATCTCGTTGCCGATGGAAATCACCGATTTCAAAAGGGCCTCGTTCAGGTCATCGCCAAGACAGCCCACTTCGCCGGTGGACGACATGTCCACGCCCAGCATAGGGTCTGCCTCCTCCAGACGGGCAAAAGAGAACTGTGAGGATTTGACGCCCACATAGTCAAGGTCGAAGGCGCTCTTCAGCGGAGCGGCCGGGTGCTGGCCCAGCATGGCCTTTGTGGCAAGCTCTATCAGGTTGATTTTAAGCACCTTGCTAACGAACGGGAAGGAACGCGAAGCACGCAGGTTACACTCTATAACCTTGATTTCGTTCTCCTTGGCAAGGAACTGGATATTGAAAGGACCTGTAATCTGCAGGGCACCTGCAATGGCACGGGCTATCTTCTTGATGCGGCGTACGGTCTCAACGTAAAGCTTCTGCGGAGGGAACTGGATGGTGGCATCGCCGCTGTGCACGCCGGCATATTCAATATGCTCTGAAATGGCGTAGGCAATAACCTTTCCGCCATCGGCCACGGCATCAAACTCAATCTCCTTGCATCGGGTGAGGAACTTGCTTATGACCACAGGATGCTCCTTGGACACTTCGGATGCCATTGTGAGGAACTGTACAAGTTTCTCTTTGTCATAGCACACGTTCATGGCCGCACCGGAAAGCACGTATGAAGGGCGCACAAGCACAGGGAAGCCCACCTTCTCTATGAAGGCGTCAACATCGGCCATGGTTGTAAGCTCTTTCCACTCCGGCTGGTCTATTCCAAGATTCTCCACAATGCTGGAGAACTTGTACCTGTCCTCGGCCTTGTCTATATCCGTTGCCGATGTTCCCAGGATGTTCACACCGTTATTGTGCAGCCTCAGGGCAAGGTTGTTAGGGATCTGTCCACCAACGGATACGATTACGCCGTGCGGAGCCTCCAGGTCTATGATATCCATGACGCGCTCGAAGCTTAGCTCGTCAAAGTACAGACGGTCGCACATGTCATAGTCTGTGGAAACGGTCTCTGGGTTGTAGTTTATCATGACTCCCCTGTAGCCCTGTTTCTGAATCTCCTTCAGACAGGTTACGGAGCACCAGTCGAACTCCACCGAACTGCCTATGCGGTATGCACCAGAACCAAGCACTATAACAGACTTGTGGTCACCAAGATAGTTCACATCACTTTTACAACCGTTGTAGGTAAGGTAGAGATAGTTGGTCTTTGCCGGGAATTCGGCGGCAAGGGTATCTATCTGCTTCACCACCGGCACTATGCCAAGTGATTTGCGGTGGCGGCGCACCAGATCCTGATGGTAGACAGAGGCGTTCTTGCCGTATATCGCCTTCTGAATCTGGAAATCGGAGAAACCCTGTTTCTTTGCTTGAAGCAACAGTTCATATGGCAGGTCCTCAACCTTGTCATAATCAGAGAGTTCCACATTGGTCTTCACCAGATTCTCCAGCTTGGCAAGGAACCATTTGTCTATCTTGGTGAGGTCATGTATTCTGTCTATGGAATAACCCTGCTGCATTGCCTGTGCAAGCACAAAGATACGCTTGTCCGTAGGCTCGCTTAGGGCTTTCTCTATATCGTCTATCTTCAGATCCTTGTTGCCTACGAAACCATGGGCTCCCTGGCCTATCATGCGAAGGCCCTTCTGTATGGCCTCTTCGAAGCTTCGGCCCACACTCATGACCTCGCCAACGGATTTCATGCTGCTGCCTATCTTGCGGCTTACGCCATGGAACTTGCCAAGGTCCCAGCGCGGAATCTTGCAGACGATATAGTCCAGCGCCGGCTCGAAGAAGGCAGGAGTGGTTTTGGTAACAGAGTTCTTGATATCGAAAAGACCGTAGCCCAGGCCCAGTTTTGCCGCAACGAAGGCAAGAGGATAACCGGTGGCCTTTGATGCAAGGGCAGATGAACGGCTTAGGCGCGCATTCACCTCAATAACCCTGTATTCCATTGAATCCGGGTCATAGGCATACTGCACATTACACTCTCCCACAATGCCGATGTGGCGTATTATCTTGATTGCCAGTTCGCGAAGGTAGTAGTAGTCCTTGTTGGACAGGGTCTGAGAAGGGGCAACAACGATACTCTCGCCGGTATGGATGCCCAGAGGATCCAGGTTCTCCATGTTGCAGACGGTGATACAGTTGTCGTAGGCATCGCGCACCACCTCATACTCTATCTCCTTCCATCCCTTCAGGGACTTCTCAATCAGCACCTGCGGAGCGAAGGCGAAGGCCTTGGTGCACACCTCCTCCAGCTGCTGCATATTGTCCACGAAACCCGATCCCAGGCCGCCCAATGCATAGGCTGCACGCACGATAAGCGGGAATCCCAGCTCCAGGGCAGCCTCACGTGCCTGCTGCATGTTATCGGCCGGATGGCTCTTGATGGTCTTTACATCAATCTCGTCCAGCTTCTTCACGAAAAGATCCCTGTCCTCTGTGTCCATGATGGCCTGTACAGGGGTTCCCAGCACCTTCACGCCGTATTTTTCGAACACGCCGCTCTGGTACAGCTGAACGCCGCAGTTGAGGGCCGTCTGGCCGCCGAAGGACAGCAGTACGCCCTGCGGACGCTCTTTCTCTATCACCTGCTCTACGAATGCCGGGGTGACGGGAAGGAAGTAAATCTTGTCTGCAACGCCCTCCGATGTCTGCACGGTGGCGATATTCGGGTTGATGAGCACCGATTCTATGCCTTCCTCACGCAGCGCCTTCAGAGCCTGTGAGCCGGAATAGTCAAATTCTCCTGCCTGGCCAATCTTAAGGGCACCGGAGCCCAGAACCAGTACTTTCTTTATGCTGCTGTCTATCATAATCTTGAAATGAATTCGTCAAACAAAAACTGTGAGTCTGTAGGGCCGCTGCTGGCCTCGGGATGAAACTGAACAGAACAGAAAGGCTTGCTTTTGTGGCGTATGCCCTCGTTTGTGCCGTCATTCATGTTCACGAACCACTCTTCCCAATCACAGCCAAGGCCTGAAGGGTCTACGGCAAAACCATGGTTCTGCGAAGAGATCACGCAGGTGTTGCTGCCCACCATCCTTGCCGGCTGGTTGTGCGAGCGATGGCCGTATTTCAGTTTGAAGGTACCGGCACCTGCAGCGCGTGCAAGCAGCTGGTTGCCCATGCATATGCCGAAGATAGGCTTGTCGCCTTTCATGGCCTCACGTATGTGCTCCACCGTGATATCGCAAAGTTGCGGGTTACCCGGGCCGTTGGAAATGAAAAGACCGTCCCACTCAAGGGTGTTGAAGTCGTAGTCCCACGGCACGCGGATAAGCTCTATTCCCCTGTCCACAAAGCAGCGCAGGATATTGTGCTTTACGCCGCAGTCCACCAGAACCACCTTCTTCTCTCCCTTGCCGTAGCGGATGACTTCCTTGCAGCTGACTATTGCAATCTGGTTCTCCTTGTTGGGGTCTGCTATAGGGAAAGATTTCTCCACGCCCTCTGGAACTATCATGGCAAGCTGGGAACCGTTGTCGCGCAGCTCCTGCGTAAGCGCGCGCGTATCGACGCCGTAAATGCCCGGTATCTTCTGCTCCCTAAGCCACTCGTCAAGGCTTTTCACGGCGTTCCAGTGGCTGTAGTCAAAGCTGTATTCGCTTATCACAAGACCGCGGGCCCAGATCTTCTCGCTCTCGAAATTCAACGATATTCCATTTGCGTCGGCACCCTCATCCGGCACGCCGTAGTTTCCCACTATCGGATAGGAAACGCAAAGTATCTGACCGCTGTATGAAGGGTCTGTAAGGCTCTCGGGATATCCCACCATAGCCGTGGAGAATACCGCCTCGCCGTCGCAAGGGCCGTCGTAGCCGAACATCCACCCTTTGAATTCTGCCCCACCCTCAAGGCGGAGCACTGCCGGTTTTCGAATTTTCATTTGCACAAGTTTCGCAAGCTTCTATGTTATTGTTATTTAAAGAATTGTGCACTGCTTGCGAAACTTTTTCCCGCGCACATTTCTTTCTACGCTACCCTCTTCCTAAATCCCTCTCCCCGGGAGAGGGACTTACTGTCGGCCTTTGGCCTTTATTGTTCTTACCATATGGCTGAAGGTTCCAGTTGGGTACTGGCCGTTGAAGCATGCAAAGCACATGTCCGTGCGTCCCGGTGCCGATTCAAGCAGCGCCTCCTCGCTGAGGAATTCCAGCGAATCGGCCTCTATGGCCTCACATACCTGATCCACCTCCATGTTTGCGCTTATGAGCTGGTCATAGTCCGATATGTCTATGCCGTAAAAGCATGGATTTGTGAGCGGCGGGCTGGCAATGCGCACATGAACCGCCGTGGCTCCGGCCTCGCGCATCATACGCACTATCCTGCGCGATGTGGTGCCCCTCACGATGCTGTCGTCAATAAGCACAACGCTCTTTCCCTCAACAACTTCGCGTATGGCGCTGAGTTTCATTCTCACGCCCATTTCCCTCAGTTCCTGTGTAGGCTGAATGAAGGTTCTGCCGATATATCGGCTCTTTACAAGGCCTACCTCCAAAGGTATGCCGCTCTCTTCGCTGTAGCCCATTGCGGCGCTGTGGCTGCTGTCCGGCACGCCAACGACTATATCGGCATCGGTTGGCCTCTGCCTGTACAGACGGCGGCCGCTCTCCTTGCGGAAGTTGTGCACGTTGCATCCCTCCAGCTTTGAATCTGGACGGGCAAAATAGATGTACTCCATGGCGCACAGCTTGCTGCAGCGCTCTTCCGAATAGAAGTTGCTGCGCAGACCGTGGCTGTCTATGCAAACAATCTCGCCCGGCTCCACGTCACGCAGGTATTTTGCGCCGATGATGTCAAAGGCGCAGGTCTCGCTGCTCACCACATATCCCTTGCCCAGGGTTGCTATGCTAAGCGGACGCAGGCCATTCCTGTCCCTGCAGGCATAGATGCGGTTGCGTGTCATGATAAGGAAGGAAAAGGCTCCCTCCATCATGCTGAGTGCTTTGATTATGTGATTTATGCGGTCTTCGCCCTGAGGCTTGCGTATAAGGTGGGCAAGGATCTCACTGTCTGAGGTTGTGCGAAATAGGCAGCCCTGCTCTTCCAGACTGTCGCTTAGCTCTTCGGCATTCACTATGTTGCCGTTGTGCGCAAGAGCAAAGTCGCCGTTCTTGTGATGGAAATAGAAAGGCTGAACGTTGTCCAGACCGCCACCGCCAAAGGTTGAGTAGCGCACATGGCCTATGCCCATGTTGCCGCTCAAGCCGGCCAGGTTAGTGGTGTTGAAAACGTCCGAAACAAGGCCCAGACCCCTGTGATTATGGAACTTGCCGTTCTCTTCCACGGTGACTATTCCGCAGCCTTCCTGACCCCTGTGCTGGAGACTATGAAGGCCGTAATATATATACGAGGCTGCGTTTTCGACACCCCAGATGCCAAAAACGCCGCATTCCTCGTGAATATTCTTATCGCTTATCTGCTCTATCATTCCGCTTTCTGTTTGGAAGATTTATAATCGAGTGCCGCCTTTACGAAGGCCACGAAGATGGCCTGGGGATTCTCCGGCGTACTCTTGTATTCCGGATGGAACTGTGTGGCAATGAAGAACGGATGCTGCGGCAGCTCTATTATCTCTACAAGACCTGTCTGAGGGTTGCGTCCGCTGGCCTTGAGACCCGCTTGTTCCATTTCCTGCAGATACGCGCTGTTAAACTCGTAGCGGTGGCGATGCCTCTCCCGCACCATGTCGCAGCCGTATATGCGCTGTGCAAGGGAGTCTTTCTCCAGGGCACAGTCGTATGCGCCAAGCCTCATGGTTCCGCCCTTTACGGTGGTTGTTTTCTGGTCTTCCATCAGGGCTATCACAGGATGGGCAGTCTCCGGACGCACCTCCGTGCTGGCAGCATCGGCATAGCCCAGCACATTGCGTGCAAACTCCACAACCGCCATCTGCATGCCCAGGCATATTCCAAAGAAAGGAACGTTGTTCTCCCTGGCATAGCGCACTGCTTCAATCTTGCCTTCCAGGCCCCTTTCGCCAAAGCCCGGAGCCACAAGTATGCCGTGCATAGGGCCAAGTACCTCGGCCACATTACTTCGGTCTACATGCTCGCTGTGAATATAGTGGACCTTCACCTTGCAATGATTGGCCGCACCTGCATGCACAAAGCTTTCCAGGATGGACTTGTATGCATCCTGCAGCTCCACATATTTGCCGACGACGGCAATATCCACGCGATCCTGCGGATTGTAAAGCCTGTCCAGAAAGGCGCGCAGGCGGCTGAGGTCACTCTGCGGATAAAGATTGATGCCAAGGCACTGGAGCACCTTTTCGTCCAGGCCCTCGGCCAGCATGTTAAGCGGCACCTGATAAATGGAAGGTGCATCTATGCTCTCTATAACGTTGCCCTGCCTTACGTTGCAGAAACGGGCCATCTTGTTGCGCAGTTCTGCGCTAAGTTCCTTCTCGCTGCGGCAAACGATGATGTCCGGATGAACACCTGCCTGCTGCAAAGCCTGAACGGAGTGCTGTGTAGGCTTGGTCTTCAGTTCGCCGGCTGCGGCAAGATAAGGCACAAGCGTAAGGTGGATGGTGCACACGGCATCATCGGGCAGCTCCCACTGCAACTGACGTATGCTCTCTACAAACGGCTGGCTCTCCATGTCGCCAACGGTTCCGCCGACCTCGGTTATCACAATGTCATAGTTGCCGCTCTGGCCCAGAAGCAGCATGCGGCGTTTGATCTCGTCTGTGATGTGAGGCACAATCTGCACGGTCTTGCCAAGATAGGCGCCTTCGCGCTCCTTGGTAATCACAGTGTTGTAGATCTTGCCTGTGGTGACGTTGTTGGCCTTGGATGTGTGCACACCCAGGAAACGTTCGTAATGGCCCAGGTCAAGGTCGGTCTCGGCGCCATCCTCGGTCACATAGCACTCGCCATGCTCGTAAGGGTTCAGGGTGCCCGGGTCTATGTTGATGTAAGGGTCGAACTTCTGGATGGTAACCCTGTAGCCGCGCGACTGCAGCAGCTTTGCAAGAGAGGCGGCAATGATGCCCTTGCCAAGGGAAGATGCCACACCGCCGGTCACAAACACATACTTCGTTTCCATATCACTTCAATGTTTCAAATCTTTTCATAGCTTCCACGCAATCCTCGTACAGGCCGAAGGCTGTGATGCGTATGAAGCCCTCACCTGCATTGCCGAAACCTGCGCCAGGGGTGGTTACAACATGAATTTCGTTAAGCAGTCTGTTGAAAAAGTCCCACGAGCCAAGGCCCTCAGGGGTTTTAACCCAGATATAAGGGGCATTCACTCCGCCGAAGACTGTGTAGCCCAGGCCCTGGAGCTTCTCCCTGATATAGGAGGCGTTGCGCATATAATAGTCTATCACCGCCCTCACCTGCTTTTTGCCCTCCGGGCTGTATACAGCTTCAGCGGCACGCTGGGTGATATAGGATGTTCCGTTGAATTTGGTGCACTGGCGGCGGTTCCACAGGTGGTTCAGTTCCACCATGCTTCCGTCATCGGCCGCAAGTTTCAGTGCCTTCGGAACAACGGTGTAGCCGCACCTCACGCCTGTGAATCCGGCTGTCTTGGAGAAACTGCGTATCTCTATGGCCACCTCCTTCGCACCTTCTATCTCATAGATGGTGTGCGGGATTTCAGGGTCCGATATATAGGCTTCGTAGGCCGCGTCATAAATGATTACGGTCTTGTTCCTTCGTGCATAATCCACCCATGCGGCCAGCTGTTCCTTCGTAAGGGTCATGCCGGTTGGGTTGTTGGGATAGCAGAGGTATACGATATCTATCTTTTCCGATGGAACGGCCGGCACAAAGCCGTTTGCAGGGCTGGCGTTCAGAAGCACAATCCTGCGGCCGCTCATAACGTTACTGTCTATGTAAACAGGGTAAACAGGGTCTGTGACGCCAATGGTGCAGTCCTTGCTAAGGATGTCACCTATGTTGCCGCAGTCGCTCTTGGCGCCGTCGCTCACAAACACCTCGTCCATATCCAGCTGCACTCCGCGCGGAGTATAGTCATTGTCCACAATGGCCTTGCGCAGGAAATCATATCCCTGCTCCGGGCCGTAGCCGCGGAATGTGGCGCTGCATGCCTGCTCGTCCACAGCCTTGTGCATAGCATCCAGGCAGGCCTGTGGCAGGGGTTGTGTAACATCACCTATGCCCAGCCTAATAAGTTTGGCATCGGGATTTGCATTGCGGAAGGCCTCAACCTTCTTTGCTATATCGGAG
Organism: Bacteroidales bacterium; assembly: GCA_024401715.1. Taxonomy (GTDB): domain Bacteria; phylum Bacteroidota; class Bacteroidia; order Bacteroidales; family UBA932; genus Cryptobacteroides. The sequence goes on along the minus strand of JAKSKO010000035.1, from coordinate 11,417 downwards.
AACAGGTAGTTGGCCTGCAACATCAGGAAATTTTCGTTAAGAAGTGACATAGGGCTAAAGTTTAATGATTCCGTCAAAAACAAATTCGGCAGGACCGGTCATATACACGTGACCGTCGGCCTGGCGCCATTCAATCTCAAGGTCGCCACCCTGCATGCGCACAAGGTTCCTTTCCCCGCATCGTCCGGTGGCGAAGGCTGCAACACCGGTTGCACACGCTCCTGTACCGCAGGCCATGGTTATTCCGCTGCCCCTCTCCCACACACGCATGCGCAGGCTGCCGTCCGGCAGAATCTGCACGAATTCGGTGTTTATCCTTTCAGGGAAAAGAGGGTGATTCTCAATAACAGGGCCCAGTTTTTCCAGTTCTATGGCATCCATGTCGGGAATGAAGATCACAACGTGAGGGTTGCCCATGCTAACGAACTTGCCTTCGAACTCCTGTCCCAGGGCGGAAATCTTCACATCGGCAAGGTCTCCGGAAGGGGTTGCAACCTGCTGCGTGCTTTGCAGAAGCGGCTCTCCCATATCAACGGTTACGCTGCGCACAACGCCGCCGTCAACATGAAGTTGGAGCTTCTTTATGCCCGAAAGGGTTTCAAGTGTGATTTCGGTCTTTGTTGTGAGGCCTCTCTCATACACGTATTTCGCAATGCAGCGCGATGCGTTTCCGCACATCTTCCCTTCCGATCCGTCGGCATTGAACATGCGCATGCGGAAATCAGCCACCTGGCTGGGGCATATAAGCACAAGGCCGTCGGAACCTATGCCCGTGTGATAGCGGCTCCAGGCCACAGATGCGGCCGATGGATCCTGAATGTCATAGTCAAAGGCATTCACATAGATGTAATCGTTGCCCAGACCATGCATTTTGGTGAACTTGATAAGGTTGATTTCCATAGTTTATTCCTCCCTGATTATCTTCTTGTACTCTGTAGGTATGATCTGCACGAAGTCCTGAAGGCTGTTCTCCCAATCCTGCAGAAGCTGGGCCGCAAGCTGCGATCCCGTGTGCTGCAGATGCTGCTCCAGAAGGCTGTGCAGCTCTTCTCTTGCCGCAGGGTCGTCCATGAGGTTTATCTCCACAAGATCCATGTTGCAGAAATAGTCGAAGTCGTGGCCACGGTCCAGAACGTAGGCTATGCCGCCACTCATGCCGGCAGCGAAGTTTTTGCCTGTCTTTCCCAGAACCACAACGCGGCCTCCTGTCATATACTCGCAGCAATGGTCTCCGGCACCCTCCACAACGGCAATGGCTCCGGAATTCCTTACTGCAAAACGCTCTCCCACCTTGCCGTTAACATACAGCTGGCCGGATGTGGCACCGTAAAGGCCTGTATTTCCGGCAATTATGTTCTCGTGTGCCCTGAAGGTAGAGCCCTCAGGAGGCAGGATGGACATGGTGGCGCCGGAAAGTCCCTTTGCAAAATAGTCGTTGGCCTCTCCCATAAGCCTGAGTTCCAGGCCCTTCACAGCGAAGGCGCCGAAGCTCTGGCCGGCACTGCCGCTGAAGTTCAGTTTTATTGTGCCATCCTCAAGCCCTTCAGAGCCGTATTTGCGGGCTATGATTCCGGACAGCATGGTGCAGGCCGCGCGGTCTGTGTTGTGGATATCGCAGGAGAGTTCCGCCTTTTCGCCGAACTCCACGCTGCTAACCGTGGCGCGGATAATCTCCTCGTCCAGGACACGTCCTACGGAAGTGTACACTCCCCTGTCCCAGTAACGGTGCTGGGCATGTTTGTCGTAATACAGCAGACGGCCCAGGTCCAGTGTGGCCTCCTTGCTGTCCGCCTCGCAGTCTTTCAGTTTAAGAAGGTCTGTGCGGCCTATGATCTCCTTCAGATGCCTTACGCCCATCATGGAAAGGTACTCCCTTGTCTGCTGGGCCAGGAAGGTGAAATAGTTCACTATATAATCTGCCTTGCCGCGGAACTTCGCCCTAAGGGCAGGGTCCTGGGTGGCTATGCCCACAGGGCAGGTGTTCAGGTTGCACTTGCGGTCCATGATACAGCCCATCACTATCATTGGCAGGGTGCCGAAAGCGAACTCGTCCGCACCCAGCATGGCCATCACAATAATGTCTCGCGCCGTTTTCAGCTGGCCGTCGGCCTGCAGGCGCACGCGGTCCCTGAGGCCGTTCAGCACAAGTGTCTGCTGGGCCTCAGCAATACCCATCTCAGGGGCGGTTCCCGCATATTTCATGGAACTTACAGGGCTTGCTCCCGTGCCGCCCTCGGCTCCGGAAATCACAATAAGGTCCGCCTTTGCCTTGGCAACGCCGGCCGCAATGGTTCCAACGCCGCTCTCGGCCACCAGCTTCACACTTACTGCTGCTTTAGGGTTCACGCATTTGAGGTCGAAGATAAGCTGGGCAAGATCCTCTATTGAATATACGTCGTGATGCGGCGGAGGGGAAATAAGCGTGATTCCCGGCAATGAATGGCGTGTCTTTGCGATTATCTCATCCACCTTGAAGCCGGGCAGCTGTCCGCCCTCTCCGGGTTTCGCACCCTGCGCAGCCTTTATCTGTATCTCATCGGCATTCACAAGGTATTCCGCAGTTACGCCGAAACGGCCCGATGCAATCTGCTTTGTCTTCGAGCTGAGGCTTACACCGTCCACTGTCTGATAGTAGCGCGAACTATCCTCGCCGCCCTCACCGCTGTTGCTTCGGGTTCCAAGGCGGTTCATTGCAAGGGCAAGGGTCTCATGCGCCTCCTTGCTAAGCGCGCCGAAGCTCATTGCACCGGCAACGAAGTGGCGCACGATGCTCTCCACCGGCTCCACCTCCTCCATCGGGGTTGGAACCGCTGCGGCATCAAATGTGAGCATATCCCTTAGGAAGAAAGGATCTTTCTTGTTGTCCACTTCCTCCGCCCATTCCTTGAAAAGCTCGTAAGAACCTTCCCTGGTGCTTTTCTGCAGTTTGGAAATGGTTTTGGGGTTCCAGGCATGGCTGCTGCGGTCCGTTTTTTCAAAGGCACCGTCGTGCATGCGTACCGCATCGGCCGCAATCTCCTTGAGGCCTATGCCGCCTATAGTGCTGATGGATGTTCCGAAGTACCTGCGCAGCAATTCCTCCCCTAGGCCCACGGCCTCGAAGATCTTGGCTCCGCGATAGCTGCGTATGTTTGAAATGCCCATCTTGGACATTATCTTCTTGATGCCCTTGTCCACCGCATTGATATAGTGTTTCTGGGCCGATTCAAACTCTTCCTGTATCTTGTGCTCCTTAACCAGATTGTCTATCACGGCAAAAGCCATGTACGGGTTGATTGCGCTGGCACCATAGCCCAGCAGAAGGGCTATGTGCATCACCTCCCAAACCTCTCCGGATTCCACAACCAGGGCTGTCTGCACACGTTTTCCAACGTCTTTGAGGTGGTGGTGAACGGCGCTTAGGGCAAGAAGGGACGGAATGGCGGCATGGTCACTGTCCATGTCACGGTCGCTTAGGATTATATAGTTCACGCCCTTGTCTATGCTTTCTTCGGCCTGGCGGCATATGCTGTCCAGGGCTTCACGCAGGCCCTCCTCTCCCTTTGAAATCTCGAAAAGTGTTGGAAGCTTCACCGTATTGAAACCCTTGTAGCGTATGTTGCAAAGTATGTCCAGTTCCGTGTTCGTAAGCACAGGCTGCTCCATGCGCACCATCTTGCAGTTGCTTTCATCGGCACGCAGGATACCGGTGCCCACACGGCCTATATGCTCTGTGAGGCTCATCACCAGCTCTTCACGTATAGGGTCTATGGCCGGGTTCGTAACCTGGGCGAACTGCTGGCGGAAATAGTTGAAAAGATGCTGCGGTTTGCGGGAGAGTACGGCCATTGCAAGGTCGTTACCCATGGCCCCTATAGGCTCGGCGCCCTGGGTACACATAGGCACAATGGTGTTCTGCACATCATCATCCAGCATGCCGAAGGCAGCCATCCTCTGCGCGATGTCGGGCACGGAATTATCCACCCTTCGTCCGGATTTAAGCCTTTCCAGCTGTATGCAGTTGGTGTTTATCCACTTGTGATACGGGTGCTCGCCGGCAAGCCTTTCCTTTATCTCGCCGTCATAGTACACCTTTCCCTCCTGCGTATCCACCATGATTATCTTTCCGGGCTGCAGACGTCCTTTCTCCACCACATCGGCAGGGGCGAAGTCCATTACGCCAACCTCCGACGCAACAACCATCAGGCCTTGTTTAGTGATGGTGTAGCGGCATGGGCGCAGGCCGTTACGGTCCAGAAGGCCGCCGGCAAAGCGTCCGTCCGTGAACAGCAGGGCTGCAGGACCGTCCCACGGTTCCATAAGTATGGAATAATATTCATAGAAGGCCTTGAGGTCTTCCGATATGGGGTTTTTGTCGTTGAAGGATTCCGGGACCAGGATGGCCATTGCATGAGGCAGGCTCATGCCGGACATCAGAAGGAACTCCAGCACGTTGTCCAGGCTGGCGGAATCGGACATGCCTTCCTCCAGGATGGGCCTTATGTCGCTGATGTCTCCCAGGGCGCCGCTGTTCAGCACCACCTCCCTTGCCTTGAACCACTCCCTGTTGCCCTTAACGGCATTTATCTCGCCGTTGTGGCAAAGGAAACGGAATGGCTGGGCCAGTTTCCAGTTAGGGAAGGTGTTGGTGGAGAAGCGGGAATGCACAAGAGCCAGGGCAGATTTGAAACGGCTGTGGCTGAGGTCCGGGTAGAACCTTCGCAGCTGGCCCGAAGCAAGCATGCCCTTGTATACGATGGTGGTGTTGCTGAGGGAACAGATATAGAAATCCTTGTTATCAACCCTTCTTTCCACCCTTTTGCGTATCTTGTACAATATCATCGGGAATTCCGCCAGACGCTCTTTCGATATTCCCTTGATGAAGATCTGCCTGATGTCGGGCTGCACGGCGCTGGCAATTCCGCCGGGAACATCGCTGTTCACCGGAACCGCGCGCAGCGGCATCAGTGTAAGGCCCTCAGCCTCAACCTCCTCGCGCATGATGTCCACAATGGACTCACTTTCCTGTACGTCTTTCGGAAGAAACACAAGGCCGGTGCCGTAAAGGCCTGGCTGCGGCACGTCAATCCCCTGGTTCAGGATGAACTCGTGGGGGATCTGCACCATTATGCCTGCGCCGTCACCGGTTTTGTCCCTGGTCTCGGCGCCCCTGTGCTCCATATTTTCCAATACGGTGAGGGCATTGCCCACTATTGGGTGGCTCTTTTCCCCATGAATGTCCACGACCATTGCAATACCGCATGCGTCGTGTTCATTCGCGGGATTGTATAATGTTCCAGTCTGGGTTGATTCTGTCATTGGTGTTCTGCTTTCTAGATGAACAGGAGTTCCCTGTATTTTGGAAGTGTCCACATTCTGTTGTCCACAATAAGCTCAAGTTTGTCTATGTGGTAGCGGATGCCGGCAAAATATGATTCCACGGTGTCGTGGTAGGCAATTGCCTTCTCCCTTTCGCTGACAATTCTGTTGGCAGCCTTGCGGGCCTCGATCATCTTCTCCACGTTCTCTGTGATGTAATCGGTGTGCTCTGAAATCTCCTTGATCAGGCGGATATTGTCTGCACCAAGCTTTGCAGCGTCACACTTGCCAAGCACAGTGTTCATCTTGAATACGGTATCCATGAGCTTGTCCTGGTACTCCTTGGCCACAGGGATGATGTGGTTGATTGCAAGGTCGCCCAGAACACGGGCCTCAATCTGAAGTTTCTTTGTATAGGTCTCCCATTTAACCTCGTTGCGTGCCTCAAGCTCCTTGCGTGTCATAACGCCAACAGCCTCAAACATTGCAATGGATGACTCCGAAAGATAGTTGTCAAAGATTACAGGGCAGCTGGTCTCACAGTCCAGACCGCGTCTTGCAGCCTCGGCCTTCCATTCCTCCGAATAGCCGTTACCCTCAAAACGGATAGGCTTGCATTCCTTGATGTAGCCGCGCAGAACCTGCATGATTGCGTCATGCGGAGTCTTGCCTTCCTTGATGAGGGCGTCAACATCGGCCTTGAAACGCTTGAGCTGCTCTGCCACTGCGCTGTTAAGAACTATCATCGCTGTTGCACAGTTGGCCTCGGAACCCACGGCGCGGAACTCAAAGCGGTTGCCTGTGAAGGCGAAAGGAGATGTGCGGTTGCGGTCTGTGGTGTCCACAAGGATCTCCGGAATCTGCGGAAGGTCGAAGCGGACTTTCTTTTTGTTGGTTGAAGATATGCCCTCCGCGCTGTTCTCCACCTCGTCAAGCATTGAAGAAAGCTGGGTGCCAAGGAAAGAGGAGATGATTGCAGGAGGTGCCTCGTTTGCGCCAAGACGGTGTGCGTTGGTTGCACTCATAATGGATGCCTTGAGAAGGCCGTTGTGCTTGTACACTGCCATCAGGGTGTTGGTTACAAAGGTCACAAAGCGAAGGTTGTCATCTGCTGTCTTGCCAGGCGCAAAGAGAAGTGTGCCTGTGTCTGTGCCCAGAGACCAGTTGCAGTGCTTGCCGCTGCCGTTGATGCCCTTGAAAGGCTTCTCATGGAGCAGAACGCGGAATCCGTGCTCGGCCGCAACCTTGCGCATGAGCGACATCAGTATCATGTTGTGGTCCACAGCCAGGTTGCACTCTTCATAGATTGGAGCAAGCTCAAACTGGCCCGGAGCCACCTCGTTGTGCCTTGTCTTGAGCGGAATGCCAAGCTCAATCGCCCTTATCTCAAGGTCTTTCATGAAGGCCACAACGCGCTGAGGGATGTAGCCGAAGTAATGGTCGTCCAGCTGCTGGTTCTTGGCCGATTCGTGGCCCATGAGGGTGCGGCCTGTAAGAAGGAGGTCCGGACGTGCAACGCACAGGTCCTCGTCCACAAGGAAGTACTCCTGCTCTATGCCAAGGTAGGCGCTAACCTTCCTTACATCGGCATTGAAGTATCGGCATACATCTACGGCTGCCTTGTCTACTGCGCGAAGGGCACGCAGAAGCGGTGCCTTGTAGTCAAGAGACTCGCCCGTGTAAGAGATGAAGATCGTAGGGATGCAGAGGGTATCGTCTATGATGAAAACCGGAGACGAAGCGTCCCATGCAGTGTAGCCGCGGGCCTCAAAGGTATTGCGGATACCGCCGTTAGGGAAGCTTGATGCGTCTGGCTCCTGCTGAACCAGCACCTTGCCCGAGAACTCTTCCATTACACCACCCTTCTGATTGTACTCGATAAAGGACTCGTGTTTCTCTGCTGTGCCGCCGGTGAGAGGCTGGAACCAGTGTGTATAGTGGGTTACGCCATTCTCCGATGCCCACTGCTTCATGCCGGCTGCCACCGCATCTGCAATGCTTCTGTCCAAAGGAGCACCGTTGTCGATGACATTGATAAGTTCGTTGTAAGCCTCTTTGGGAAGATAGCGAAACATCTTCTCGCGGTCGAACACATTCTTCGCAAAGAATTTGTCCGGTCTTTCACCAGGATAATCCACAGAGACAGGCTTCTTGCTGAATGCCTTCTCCACTACTCTGAATCTCAACTCTGACATAGTACTAAAGTTTTAATAATGTATAGGTTAAACTGTTTCTACTCACAAAAAAGCAGGCAGCTATCGAAGGGGATTGCTGCCTGTTATATTAAAAAATTATCGGAGGGAATTGTGACGTAAAGATAGTCAAAATCGAAAGCTATCAATAACGTTCTCATGTTGTTTCCCTCTTAAAGTTAAATAACCATTAATCGGGATGCAAATCTAAATATTTTTTTCGGGAAAATGAAAATTTGGCGGATATTTTTTTTGCTAGGAGTACAATTCTTTCGTGCACAGCTTTGTCCCATGGAACTCCACAGCCTTTGTAACACGCTGCAGTTCATCCAGATTCTGCGGAGTAACGCCTGCACCTGGCATCACAATTATACGGCCTGCCGCCTGTTCCACCAGTTTCGCAATGGTTTCCCTTCCCTCCCATGCCGATGCCGCCTGTCCGGAGGTAAGCAGCCTTTCGCAGCCCAGTTCTATGATCTGCTCCAGCGCGCGGAAAGGGTCTGCGCACTCGTCGAAAGCCCTGTGAAAGGTAACCTGCAGGCCCAGGGAGTGAGCCGCAGCAACAAGCCTGGACATCAGCGGAAGGTCTATCTCGCCTTCGGCCGTAAGCGCGCCTATCACCACGCCGTTCGCACCCATCTTGTGGCAGGCCCATATATCCTTCAGCATCTGTATGCCTTCATCATCGGCCACATACACGAAATCCCCCTCTCGCGGGCGCACCAGCACATTCACCGGCAAGCCGTAAAGCACTGCGGCCTGTATGTTTTCGGCCGATGGGGTTACCCCGCCCACGGCGATATCCTCGCACAGTTCTATTCTGCCCGCTCCGTTCCTTTTCGCCGCTGCAACTTCATCCGCACAGGTGCAGCATGCCTCCAACAGTCTTTCCATAAGATATGAATTTCCCTTTACAGTGATTTTTTGAATTCCACCTTGATGATATAATCCTCGCACTCCTGCGGTATCTGCGGAAGCTGGATTGCAAGTGAAGACTTTCCCGCCTTGTACGGAATCCTGGCAGAATCCGCGAAGGCCTTCACAGACAGCACCCTGTTTCCTGCAGGAAGATCTATCTCTATCTGCTGTGCAGGGTTCAGCACATGGATATAAAGCACATTGCCCTTCTGGGTGCTAACGCCCCAAGGCTGCTCTGATACATAGCCGCCATCAGTGCCATAGATTGTTTCCCCGTTCCTTTCCAGCCAGCTTCCCATTGCAAGAAGACGGTCCACAGCCTCTTCCATAAGGGTTCCGTCGGCACGCGGGCCAACGTTCAGAAGAAGGTTCGCACCCTTTCCCGCGGTGCGCACCAGATACTGTATGAAGTCCCTGGCAGGCTTGTACCATATGTCGTCCATCCTGTAGCCCCAGCTCCAGTTCATGGTCTGGCAGGTCTCCAGCGGCAGACGGGAAATCTCCTGGCCGGAAAGGCCGCCCTCGTTGTAGCCCGGGATATCACGCTCGAAAATCTGTATATCCTCGCCTGCGAAAGGCAGCAGGTGGTGGTTGTTGCCCACAAGGCAGGCAGGCTGCAGTTTGTGTATCAGGTCGTAGTGACGCTTCAGCTGCCATATCTCGGGCTGCTGCTCCACAGGATAGATATCCATGTCCCAGAGGCCGTCCAGCCATATTGCGCCTATAGGGCCGTAATTTGTGAGAAGCTCTGTAAGCTGGGCATCCATGAAATCGTGATACCTTCCCCAGGACTGCGCATCGCCGTCGGCACGTCCAGTTGCTCCGCCTGTCCTTCCCCTTGGCCAGTAGTCCTCACGCGCCCAGTCCAGGATGGAATAATAGAGGTTGAAGGTCATGTCATGATTGCGGCAGGCATGCGCCAGTTCCGCCACAACATCGCGCTTGAAAGGGCTCTCCCCCATTATGCTGTAGTCCGATGCCTTGGTGTCGAACATGGAAAAACTGTCGTGATGACGGCTGGTGAAGCAGATGTATTTCGCACCCGACCTCTTGAAGACGTCCAGCCACTGCTCCGCATTGAACTTTGAAGGATAGAAGCCGGCCGCCATGCGCCTGTACTCGTCATTGCGCAGGGAGTCCACCTGCAGGGCCCATTCTCCGCGGCCCCTCATGGAATAGATACCCCAGTGTATGAATATGCCGAAGCGCTTTGCAGCGAACTCCTCACGCGCCTTAAGGTTCTCCGGGCTTGGAACATAATCCTGCGCATCGGCCGACAGCGGAGCCAAAAGAAGCGCAAGCAAAAGGGAAACAACAGTTTTTTTCATAGTATGATGTCATTAAAAGGACTTAACGCACAAAAATAAGAAAATAACTTGTATCTTTGTATGTTATATATAAATGTATCCAACATCCGAATATGGGAAAAATAATTCTTACAGGTGACAGGCCTACAGGCCGTCTTCATATCGGCCACTATGTGGGCTCTCTCCGCAGACGCGTAGAGCTTCAGAACAGCGGCAAATTCGATGAAATCTATGTGTTCATTGCCGATGCACAGGCTCTCACAGACAATATAGACAATCCGGAGAAAGTGAGGCAGAACGTGATTGAGGTTGCACTGGACTATCTTTCAGTGGGCCTGGATCCGTCAAAGACCACAATTTTCATCCAGAGCCAGATACCGGAGCTTTGCGAGCTCAGCTTCTATTTCATGGACCTTGTAACCGTTGCGCGCCTCAAACGCAACCCTACGGTGAAGACAGAGATAGAGATGCGCGGCTTCGGAAAATCGGACGACAGCGCAGAAAACTTCGGCACAGGCCTGCCGGTGGGCTTTTTCACCTACCCTATTTCCCAGGCGGCCGATATCACGGCTTTCAAGGCCACCACTGTCCCTGTGGGCGAAGACCAGGAGCCTATGATAGAGCAGGCGCGCGAGATTGTGCGCAAGTTCAACAGCGTTTACGGCGAGGTTCTGGTGGAGCCGGAAATCATGCTGCCTGAAAACAGCGCATGTATGCGTCTTCCGGGCACCGACGGCAAGGCCAAGATGAGCAAATCCCTGGGCAACTGCATATACCTAAGCGACAGTTCCGAGGAGGTTTGGGCAAAGGTTAAGGGCATGTACACAGATCCCGGCCACCTGCAGGTAAGTGACCCGGGCAAGGTTGAGGGCAACACCGTATTCACATATCTGGATGCATTCTGCAAGCCGGAGCACTTCGACAAGTTCGCAGACAAGTTCGTGGGCAAGAAGGTAAGCTTTGAATTCCACAGCCTGGACGAGGTGAAGGACCAGTACCGCGCCGGCGGCCTTGGAGACATGATGATAAAGAACTTCCTTTATGCTGTTCTTGAGGACACCCTCTCCCCTATCCGCGAGCGCCGCAAACAGTTCGAGCAGGACATCCCAGCCGTATACAGGATGCTGCAGGAAGGAACAGCGAAAGCACGTGCGAAGGCCTCTGCAACCCTTGATGAGGTGCGCCGCGCAATGAAGATAAACTATTTCGACGATGCAGACCTCATTGCACAGCAGGCCGAAGCATTCAGAAACAAATAAAGACCGCAAACAAAGCACATGGCACAGAAACCGTCAATACCAAAGGGCACGAGGGATTTCGGTCCCCAGCAGATGGCCCAGCGCAACTATATCTTTGATACCATACGCGGCGTATTCCGCAAATTCGGCTATGCCCAGATAGAGACTCCGGCACAGGAGAACCTAAGCACTCTGCTTGGAAAGTATGGTGACGAGGGAGACAAGCTCCTTTTCAAGATCCTTAACAGCGGAGACGCCTTCGAGGGTGTGGACACCAGCCTGGACAGCAAGCATCTTGCACTTCAGGTGTGCGAGAAAGGCCTGCGTTACGACCTCACCGTGCCTTTCGCACGTTTCGTGGTGCAGCACCAGAACGACATAGCCTTCCCTTTCAAGCGTTTCCAGATTCAGCCGGTTTGGCGTGCAGACCGTCCGCAGAAGGGCCGCTACCGCGAGTTCTACCA
>JAKSKO010000034.1 GCA_024401715.1 Bacteroidales bacterium | reverse complement strand
GACCTGCGAACAATATCATTGCAAGACCGAAGCCCAGTGAAGTTGCGAATGCATACACAACGCTCTCCACAAAGTTAAGCATATGGGTTTCGCCTCCGAAAGTGAACTCCTTGGTTACAACTGTGAGGGCAACACCCAGCACGGCACAGTTGGTGGTGATGAGCGGAAGGAAGATACCAAGGGCCGAATAAAGGGCCGGTGACAGCTTCTTGAGCACGATCTCCACACTCTGCACGAGAGCGGCAATCACAAGGATGAACGCGATTGTCTGAAGGAAGCCCACACCCAGCGGATCAAGAACATAGTACTGAAGCAGATAGGTTACCATTGTAGCCAGCGTAATAACGAAGCAAACGGCACCGCTCATGCCCACAGCTGTTGAAAGCTTGTTGGAAACGCCAAGGAAAGGGCAGATACCCAGGAACTGGGACAGCAGGATGTTATTTACAAATACTGCCGAGATAATAATCAGAATGTACTCCATAACCTCTTACTGTTTAGCGATATACTTACGGAACAAAACAAGAAGGTATGCAAGGGCCAGGAAGGCGCCCGGTGCCAGAACGAAAACCAGGATACCATCGGCCTGCATGAACTTCCAACCGAAAAGGCTGCCGTTGCCAAGAACCTCGCGGACAACACCCAGAACGGTGAGGGAAACGGTGAAGCCAAGGCCTACGCCTATTGCATCCAGGGCGGAATCAAACACACTGTTCTTGTTTGCGAAAGCCTCGGCACGGCCAAGGACGATACAGTTCACGACGATAAGCGGAATGAAAAGGCCCAGGGTGTCATACACTGCAGGAACATAGGCCTGCATGATGAACTGAAGCAGAGTTACGAAGGTTGCAATCACAACAATGTATGAAGGGATGCGAACCTTGTCCGGAATAAGACCGGCGATTGCGGAAATCGCCATATTTGAAAGGATAAGCACGAAAGTGGTGGCAAGACCCATGCTCATACCGTTGATTGCCGATGTGGTAGTGGCCAGGGTAGGACACATACCCAGAAGCAGCATGAATGTAGGGTTATCCTTTACAAAACCCTTTGTAATAAGATTAAGCTTACTCATTGCAGGTTCCCTCCTCTGAACAAGACTCACACTCGCAAGGAGTCTGAGCTACTGTCTGATAAATATTCACTGCATTCTCCAGTGCCTTGCAATACGCGCGGGAGGTGATTGTAGATGCTGTGATGGCATCCACATCGCCGCCGTCTTTGGTAACTGAGAGTTTCTTCACCGAAGTGTCAAAATCCTTGAACTGACCGGCAAATGCAGGCTCGGTACATTTCGCACCAAGACCCGGTGTCTCTGCATGCTCCAGAACTGAAGTGTTGCAGATACGGCCGTCAGTGTAGAATCCAACCATAAGGCGCAATGTGCCGCCGAAGCCTGATGACTGTGCGTTTACGGCAATGCCCACAATCTCGCCATCCTTGGATGCAAGATAATAGCTGCCGGCCTCGCACTGCTGAAGTTCGCTGAGAGTGTCGAACTCCGGTAGAACCGCAGAAATGGCATTCTGCGTCTTGGCTTTTGCAGCCGCCTCTATAGGTGCTGCTGTAAGCTGGTGGAACACGCCAAGGAGTGCGCTGCACACAAGTGTGATGGTGCCAAGGCATGCAACCATGTTTGTAAATGAACTTTTCACTGCCATAACTTATGCCCTCCCGAATTTTTTAGATGGACAGAACTTGTTGATAAGCGGCACGCATGCATTCATAAGAAGGATTGCAAACGAAACGCCCTCCGGATAAGAGCCCCAGCAACGGATGATTATGGTAAGCAGACCTATGCCCACGCCGAAGATGATGCCTCCGCGGGTTGTCATAGGAGATGTCACATAATCTGTTGCCATGAAGATGGAGCCCAGCATGATACCGCCGGAAAGCAAAGCCACAACAGGGCTCATGTAAACTGAAGGATCAACAAGATAAAGGATGCCTGCAAACACCAGGACTGTGCCCCAGATAGACAGGGTGATCCAAGGTTTGATAACGCGGCGCACAAGCAGGTATACAAAACCCAGAAGCAGAGCCAGTACGGAGATCTCACCAGCACTGCCGGCGCTGAACAAGGCATCGCCTATGGTTATTTTCGTAACGTCCACGCCCTCGCCAAGGAGAGTTGCGCCAGTCTCGGCATCGAAACCCCTCCATGCCTCAGCCGCATTGATCTCGGGCCATGTGGTCATGATTGCAGGGAAAGAGATAAGAAGGAATACACGAGCCACGATGGCAGGGTTGAAAAGGTTCTGGCCAAGGCCGCCGAAGCTTAGTTTGGCAACGCCTATGGCAACAACAGCACCTATGAATACAACCCACCAAGGAGTAATTGAAGGCAGGTTCAGTGCCAGCAACAGACCGGTAACCACAGCCGACATATCGCCTATGGTGCAGTCTCTCTTAAGCAGGTATTTTGTGATTACCCATTCCAGACCTACGCAGGAAAGGATACTTACCGCAAGAACCAGAAGTTCAGACCATCCATAGAACACGATTGACACGAGAGTTGCAGGGAGAAGGGCGATAACTACGTCCAGCATCAGCCTGCGTGTTGTGACATCGGTATGGATGTGCGGTGATGGAGATACCAATAACTTTTGCATATTATTTTCTACTTCTAATTATACGGATAACATCACCCTTAGCCGGACGGATAAGGTCCAAAAGAGGCACGCCTGCAGGACAGCCATACAGACAGCAGCCACACTCTATACAATCATGTACGGAGTTCGCCTCCAGCTGCTCCATCTCACCGGCTTTGGCAAGCTTGAACAGCAGGTTAGGCTCCAGGCCCATAGGACAGGCGTCAACGCAACGGCCGCAACGTATACATGCTGTGGCTGCAGGACGCTTGGTCTGCTCTTCTGTGAGATACAGCAATGAAGAAGAACCCTTCACAGTTGCAGCCTCCAGATTTGCAATGGCCTTACCCATCATAGGACCGCCGGAAATGATCTTGGCTGCCTGCTCCGGAACACCGCCGGCCTGCTGGGCAACGAAAGACAATGGCATACCTATGCGGAAAAGATAGTTGTGCTGCTCTTTCTGGCACTCGCCTGTAACTGTGAGGACATTGGTAACAAGAGGTTTGTTCTTCTGCACAGCCTCATACACTGCAAGCGCTGTTGCAACGTTCTGCACAACGGCACCGGCATCGATAGGAAGGGCACCGGACTTAACCTGACGGCGCATCACAGCATCGATAAGCTGTTTCTCACCGCCCTGCGGATATTTCTTCTTAAGGGTTTCAACCTTGATGCATGCGCATGCAGGAACTGTTTTCCTGAGTGTCTCAACGGCCTGGGTCATAGCCTGGATAGCCTCCGGCTTGTTCTCTTCTATGCCGATGACAACCGGACAGCCGTCCAATGCAACCGAAATGATTGCGGCACCCACTACGATTTCGCTGCTGCGCTCTATCATGATGCGTGTGTCCGATGTAAGGTATGGTTCGCACTCGGCACCGTTAAGGATAACGCACTCTGCTTTCTTGCCCGGAGGCGGAGCCAGCTTCACATGGGTTGGGAATGTTGCACCGCCAAGGCCCACAACGCCGTTCATTTTGATACGGTCCAGGATGAAAGCCTTGTCTGAAGGAATCTCAGTTACAAGAGTGTTGCTGAGGTCTATACCCTCCATCCACTCGTCACCCTCCACGGTAATCTCCACATGGGTCATCATATTGCCTGCGATATCGGCACGCGGTGCAATTGCAGTGACGGTACCCGATGCAGGAGAATGAACATATGCGGAAATGAAGCCCGATGGCTCTGCGATAACCTGTCCGGCCTTAACTTTGTCGCCGACGGCTACGATAGGGGTTGCAGGAGCACCAAGGTGCTGTGCCATAGACACATACATCTTCTCTGGAAGAGGCAGGGTCTCTATCTGGCAAGAGGCTGAAATCTTGCTGTCAGCCGGGTGTATACCACCTATTCTGAATGTTAACTTTTTCATTTCTATGCCTCCTTTGTTTCTGGTTTCTCTGCTGCTGCAGCTTTGGCAGCCTCAGCGGCAGCCTTTGCAGCCTCGGCAGCTTTGGCCTGACGCTCTTTGATTCTTGCCTTGATGGCATCCTTGTCCAGAGCCTTAGGGAAGTTCACACCCGCAATTGCGCCGGTTGAACATACAGCCTCACACTCACGGCAAAGCTTGCACTTCTCGTAATCGATGTAGGCAAGGTTGTTCTCCATTGTGATTGCGCCCTTGGTACATGTCTTCACGCAGAGACCGCAGCCGATACAGGCGGCAGCACAAGCCTTGCGTGCAACAGCACCCTTGTCTTTGTTAACGCAGCTTACATAGACACGCATACCCTTAGGGCCCTTGTTGCGAAGCTCGATGACAGCCTTAGGACAAGCCTTTGTACAGGCGCCGCAGGCAGTACATTTGCTTTCGTCAACAACAGGAAGACCTGTAGAAGGATCCATTGAAAGTGCGCCGAAGCTGCAGGCATTAACACAGTCGCCGCAGCCGAGACAGCCGTAACGGCAACCTGTCTCACCTGTGTACAGCATGCTCTGCACGCGGCAGGAAGCAATACCGTCATAGGTGGAAGTACGCGGACGGTTTTCGCAAGTACCGTTGCAACGAACCACCGCAACCTGAGGAGCTTTCTCCTTAACTTCAAGACCCAGAACGGCGGCCACCTGCTTCATTGTGTCGTTACCGCCAACCGGACAGAAATTATTGTCCAGGTTTCCGGCCTCAACGCAACTCTGTGCAAAAGCGCGGCATCCGGCGAAACCGCAACCGCCACAGTTGGCGCCCGGCATCACCTTCTCCACCTCGTCAATTCTGGGATCCTCTTCAACCTTGAACTTGCTAGCCAGCAGATAAAGCATCACAGCAAGTACAACGCCTAGAGCAAAAAGGACAAGAATTGTCCAAAGAATTGTACTACTCATAATATTACTTGATATAAAAAATAAATTCATTGCTAAGCTTGCTGCGCAGGCACAGTATCACAACATAATACAACGCAACGGCAGCAATGGCTCCAAGTCCCATGACAAGCTCCGGGCATCCCAGCGCCGACATCGAAAGAACCGAAACCATAAGTATTACAAGGGGTATCACGTACGCAATCCACACGGCTTTCATGCCCATGGATCTTTTCATGCATACCGTAACCTCATCCCCTATCTGGTGAGGGTCGAAACCGCTTGTGGCAACATCCACAATCTTCTTCTCCGATTCACTGAAACCGCACAGCTCCTTTGCATGGCAGGCGCTGCAGGCAGAGCTGCGAACAATCTCCACCTTGGTGATGTCCGGAGTGATATCGATGATTATACCCTGATGTCTTACCTCTTCCATGTCTACCTATTATATAATATAAAGAGATTGCTGTGCACGTGCACGGCAACCAAAACGGTCACAAACAAGCATTATGAAGGTTGCGCTCTCCATCAGAACTCCGGATTGAAAGAATTGAAATCGTCATTGATGGCGGCAACAGAGAAATCGTCATCGGCAAAAGGCTGCGAAGAATCGGCAGGGCCGTTCATGGCAGAAGCAACCTGTGCCTGATGTATGAGGGAGTCCTCCATATCCACAAAACGGACCTCGCTGCTGCGGAACATCAGGTCTATGTCGCAAACCTGTCCGTTACGGTGTTTTGCAATGATAAGCTGTGTCTTTCCCTTATCCTCCGGATTCTCGGACATACCCTGATAATCCAGACGGTGTATGAACATTACCATATCGGCGTCCTGCTCTATGGAACCGGACTCGCGAAGGTCACTAAGCTGCGGACGGTTATTGGATGTCTGGCGCTGCACTGCCTGACGTGAAAGCTGTGAAAGCGCGATGATAGGCACCTGCAGTTCCTTGGCTGTTGCCTTCAGCGTACGTGAAATTGCGGCAACCTCCTGCTCTCGCATGCCGCGTAGCTCTTTCGGACCCTGCATAAGCTGCAGATAGTCCACGATTATCAGTTTCACACCCTTCTGGGTAACCAGGCGCTTTGCCTTGGAACGGAACTCGTAGATAGGAAGTGAAGGAGTATCGTCTATGTACAAAGGGGCTTTTGAAAGACCTTTCAACTTTTCCTCCAACTGCTTCCACTCGTAGGTCTCAAACTTGGAACCGCCTTTCAGTTTCGCCGCCTCAAGGCCGGTTTCGCCTATCATAAGACGTGTTGCAAGCTGCACGGCCGGCATCTCCAGGGAAAATATAGCAACCGGAGTATTGAAGTCCACAGCCGCATTTCGCGCAACGTTCATGACGAAGGCTGTCTTACCCACAGAAGGACGCGCCGCCAGGATAATGAGATCCGACGGCTGGAAGCCCATCGTAACCTCATCCAGGCTGCGGAAGCCGGAACGCACGCCGCTGTACTTCTCGCCGCTTTCCTGCATTTTCTGCACCCTGGCGATGGCTTCGTTTATCGCGGCTCCGATTTCTATGACCTCGTTCTTGTTATTGTCCTGAATGGCGTCAAAGATGCGTCCCTGTGCCGAAACGATGAGGTCGTCCACATTCACGCTCTCGTCATAGGAGTCCTTGAGGATATCATATGACGCCGATATCAGCTTGCGCTGAATATCCTTCTCCTTCAGAATCTGGATATAACGCTCCACATGAGCCGCGGCACCAATCTTCCTGGAAAGTTCCACAAGGGCCACGTTTCCGCCTATCTCCTCCAGCTGTTTTTCCTTCTTCAGCTGCTGGGCAACGGTGAGGACATCCACCTGGACATGGTCCTGGTTCAGCTTGGCGATGGCCTCGAATATCATTCTGTGCCTGGGGTTGTAGAAAGAGGATGCCTGCAGCTGGTCCAACGCATCATCCACGCAGTTGGCCTCAACCAGCATAGCACCGATAACCGCCTCCTCTACATCCAGAGCCTGAGGCGGTTTATTGGCGGCAAGGGTCTCCAGATTGGGATTCTGGGTCTCTTTGGCATTATTCTTTCTTGAACCGGCAGTTGGCATTTTTCAGAAACTTATTCTGCGTCCGGTGAAACAAGGATACGACCGCAATACTCACAAATGATGAGTTTCTTGCCGGCAGCAATGTCTATAAGTTTCTGAGGGGCAATCTCGCTGTGGCAACCGCCGCATGCGTGCTCGTTATAAACTGCCGCAACAGCAATGTGGTTGCGAACGCTCTTGCGGATGCGCTCGTATGCACTCATGGTGCGGGCATCAATCTTGTCTGCGCTCTCTTTACGGCGTGCAAGGAGTTTCTCCTCCTGTTTTGCAGTGCTTGCAGAAATAGTCTCAAGCTCCACATGCTTTGCCTCAAGATCGGCCTTGCGAACCTCTATCTTCTGGTCTATTGCGTCAAGATCTGCCTTGCGTGCCTCAATGAACTCTTCGTTCTCACCAATCTTCTTCAGGGCAACCTGGGCAAGAAGATCCTGGTTCTCTATCTCTTTGCTGAGGGAATCATACTCACGGGAGTTGGTTACACCGCCCTCCATCTGGGCTTTGTATTTGTCTGCCTGGTCTTTGCAAACCGCATACTGCTGTTTGTACTCGGCTATCCTTTTCTCTGCGTCAGTGATAGCTGCGGCAACATTTGCAGCCTTGCCGTTAAGCTCTGCAATCTTGTCTTCCAGGGCCTGAACCTCTGCAGGGAGTTCACCGCGAAGTTGATAAATCTTGTCCAGTTCCGAATCAATCTGCTGAAGATCATAGAGAGATTTCAGTTTGAGGGTTACATCACCCTCAGAGAAAGATTTGCGAATGGAGACGAAGGTCTCGTGCGCATCAATCGGAGTCTGAACCGTAGAAAGTTTCTTTGCCATATTTTTCTAGAATTTTTATTACGTAATAAGGGGTACAAAGATAATAAAAATTCCGATGAAAATAAAGCAAAAATCAGAGGGTTTCGCGTATTTGCGCGAGGCGCGCGCGTATTTGAAGCAGAGATTCCCTGATTTTCAATAACTTATCATCATCTCCGCCCTTTGAGGCAAGCTTCCTTTCCGTAGCCTCCAGAGACAATCCGCAATCCCTTGTGAGGTACTTTATCCTCTTCAGGATTTCCAGTTCGTTCTCCACGAAAAGACGGTTGCCTTTCGCGTTGCGCTTCGGGTTCAGGAAACGCTGGAATCTGTTGGACCAGAATCGGATTGTGGTGGTATTCTCCCCGATAATTTCCGATGCTTCGGAGATTGAATAGTAAAGCTTTGCCATATTAATCCATCGATTGTCCGGAAGAGGAACTCATGATCATGAATTTCACATACTCGTCCGGTTTGATATTTCCAAAAAAGAAGTTGTTGGGATCCAGTTTCACACCGTTTCTCTCCACCTCGTAATGAAGGTGCGTGGTGAAAGAGCGGCCGCTGTCTCCTATCTTTCCTATCTCTGTCCCCGCCTTCACTTTCTGTCCCTTTTTCACACTCATCTGCGCAAGGTGGTAATATCTGGTAACATATCCTCCCGGATGGGAGATCTCCACCTGGTTTCCATGGCCGCTGAGGTTACTCTGGACCTTTATGACCACGCCGGGGGCGGTTGCTATCACGGGAGTCATTGCCGGAGCTATGATATCCAGGCCCTCGTGCCTTGTTGTTATCTTCAGGAAGGGGTTCATCTTGTCTCCGAGAGATGCCCCCACATTGCTGTAATGCAGATTTTCCACCGGAGTTATCATAGGCGGCATCACGAAACCGGCCGATGCCAGACTGTCGAAGATTTCCCGCCAGCATTCCTCTGTCTTCTCCATGCTTTTCACAGCCCTCATGCTCTGTTTCGTTGCACGTTTCAGAAGGTCCGCATCGGAATACTGCTCGGATACCAGAACCTCGCCCTCCAGCAGGCGGCTCACGGAAGGGGCATCGGCCTTGAAGACCTCCTTGTATATGTCCGCATCACGCGCGCTGAGGTAATCCAGTTCGTCATCCAGCAGTTCCACGCTGCTTCTCACATCGGGAAGATAACGGCGATACATGCGGTTTTCCGCCCTCAGCCTGTTGTCCGTTTCGGAAGAGAAGATGAGAGCGAAAACAAGATAATAGACCGCCGAAAGCAGAAGGCTTACGACAACAACGCCAAACGTCCAGAATATGGCTCTATAGGTTCTCAGTCTCATTTTTTCTTTGCCTTTTTCCTGTGTGAAGGGTGGATGAAATACTTGTCCGAAGTCTCTTCGGCCCTGCGTATCATATCTTCGTACTGCTCCAGTGAAACGTCCGAATCAAGGTAGTGATAAGGATTCACGGGACGGCCCTTGTAGCGTATCTCGTAGTGCAGGTGAGGACCGTTGCTTATGCCGGTATTTCCGCTCTCGGCAATCATCTCTCCCCTCTTCACCTTGATTCCCTCAGTAACCAGGATATTGCGGCAGTGGGCATAGAGCGTCTTATAGCCGAAGCCGTGATTTATAATCACGTGTCTGCCATATCCCTTGCGCTCGTACATCACCTTCTCCACAACGCCGTCGCCGGTTGCATAAATAGGATTGCCCGGTTTCATGGAAATGTCTATGCCCTCATGCATCCTCCTGTACCCGAGCACGGGATGGATGCGATATCCGAACGGGCTGCTTATGTGAATGTCGTGCTTGTCCGGAACCACCGGCCATATAGCCGGGATACTGTTGGCCATCTGGTCGGCACTGTGCACCATGGCGGAAATCTCGTCGTAGGATTTGCTTTGCACGTAGGCCTTTTTCAGAAGCATGTCCGATTGCATGCACAGTTGCTTCACGGCGGCGCTTCGTCCGTTTTTCTCCATATCCGCATAACGGTTATCGCCCTGCAGACCGGCCTCACGGACGGATTCCGGTATGGTGTTCAGACCGAAAATGGACCTGTAGATATCCTCGTCCCTTATCTCCATTTCGGAAAGGGCGGCATAATAGTCATCCATCTTCATCTGCAGCATTCTTGCCTCCAGCGCCAGAGACTCGTTCTTGTGGCGCAGATATATGGTTACCGGCAGTTCCTTATGCAACACGTTCGCATACAGATACATCTGTCCCACAAAGAACAGCACGCTAAGCACAAAAACCGCCAGCAGATGAACACTTTTTACTTTTTTCCAAAAAGGAGGCATATCGGTGCAAATATACTATAAAAATTGCAGATTTTTGTGTATTTTTGCATACTTAATGCCAAACGGCCACTTAACACAGAATTATGACATCAAAAGAAATACGACGCGCTTTTCTTGATTTTTTCGCATCTAAAAATCACACTATCGTCCCATCGGCACCGATGGTCATCAAAAACGACCCTACCCTGATGTTCACCAACGCCGGCATGAACCAGTTCAAGGATATTTTCCTTGGCAACAGCCCGAAGCTTTACGACCGCGCTGCAGACACGCAGAAATGCCTTCGCGTAAGCGGCAAGCACAATGATCTTGAGGAGGTGGGCCACGACACATACCACCATACGATGTTCGAGATGCTTGGCAACTGGAGTTTCGGAGACTATTTCAAGACCGAGGCAATAGACTGGGCATGGGAACTGCTCACAGAAGTTTACAAGATTGACAAGGACATCCTTTACGCAACAGTGTTCGAGGGTTCTGCCGAGGACGGCACTTCCCTGGACGAGGAGGCGAAGAAGGCATGGCTGAAATACCTTCCGGAAGACCGCATCCTGCTTGGCAACAAGCACGACAACTTCTGGGAGATGGGCGACACCGGCCCTTGCGGCCCTTGCTCTGAGATCCACGTGGACATCCGCACCCCGGAAGAGAAGGCTGCCAGCGGCATCCCAGGCCGTGAACTGGTAAACAAATCGGATCCTCACGTAATTGAGATATGGAACATCGTGTTCATGCAGTACATGCGCATGGCCGACGGTCACCTGGAGAATCTTCCTGCAAAGAACATAGACACAGGCATGGGCTTCGAGCGCCTTTGCGCCGTGCTTCAGGGCAAGAACTCCAACTATGACACCGATGTTTTCGGCGGCATGCTTGCAAAGATAGGCGAACTTTCGGGCCACAAATACGGTGAGGGCGAGAAAACCGATATCGCAATGCGCGTTATCGCAGACCACATCCGCACAATCAGCTTCTCAATTGCAGACGGACAGCTCCCTTCAAACAACAAGGCCGGCTACGTAATCCGCCGAATCCTGCGCCGCGCCGTACGTTACGGCTACACCTTCCTGGGCTTGCAGGAGCCTTTCCTCTGCCGTCTTGTACAGCAGCTCATTGACGACATGGGAGAGTTCTTCCCGGAGATTGTTGCACAGCAGCAGCTCATAGAGAACACCATCCGCGCAGAGGAGCTTGCCTTCTTCAAGACTCTGGACAAGGGTATCGCCCTTCTCAACGACCACATGAAGAGCGCCGGAGAGAACAAGGTGATAAGCGGCGAGGATGCCTTCAAACTATACGATACATACGGATTCCCTATAGACCTCACCGAACTTATTGCCGGTGAGAACGGCTTCACAGTGGATCTGAAAGTATTTGAGGCCGAGCTCCAGAAACAGAAAGACCGCGCACGTGCCGCAACTTCCAACGAGTTCGGAGACTGGAACGAGATTCACGCATGCACAGACGTGCAGTTCCTTGGTTATGACGTTACCGAGGTGGAAGACGCGCAGCTTTGCCGTCACCGCGTTGTGAAGACTGGTGGCAAGGAAAGCATACAGGCCGTGTTCGACCGCACTCCTTTCTACGGAGAGATGGGTGGCCAGGTTGGTGATACGGGTTATATCGTATCCGAAGATGGAGAAAAGATCAAGGTGGTTAACACCCTTAAGGAAAACGGGCTCACCGTCCACATCCTTGAAAGCATTCCAAGTGATTGCAGCGGCAGCTTCAAGTTGGTTGTGGATGCGGACCGCAGGGACAACATATCGGCAAACCACAGCGCAACACACCTTCTGCACCAGGCCCTGCGCGAGGTTCTGGGCACACATGTAGAGCAGAAAGGCTCTTACGTTTGCGACAAATACCTCCGCTTCGACTTCTCTCACTTCGAGAAAATGACCGATGAGCAGATAGACCGCGTGGAGAATCGCGTGAACCAGCTGATACGCAAGAACTTTCCTCTTTGCGAAAAACGTGACGCATCAATGGAGGAGGCACGCCAGATGGGTGCCATGGCCCTCTTCGGCGAGAAATACGGAGACAAGGTGCGCGTGGTGCGCTTCGGAGACAGCGTGGAGCTTTGCGGCGGCGTTCACACACGCGCCACAGGCTGCATAGGCTTCTTCAAGATTTCATCCGAGAGTGCAGTTGCTGCCGGCATACGCCGTATTGAGGCCTGCACCGGTCTTTATGCCGAGGACTACGTTGACGTTATGGAGAACATCCTGCGCAGCACCAAGGCCCTGTTCAACAATGCACCGGATCTTGAGGGCGCAATAAGGAAACTCATAGAGACCAACGACAACTACAAGAAAGAGTTCGAGGTAATAGCCAAAGAGCGCGCAGTTCAGATGAAGGCCACTCTGATGGACCGCGCCGTGGAAGAGAACGGACGCAAACTGATTGTTGTTGATTATGCAATAGAGGCCAACATGCTTCGTGACGCAGCAACCCTTATGCAGAAAGAGGCGAAGAACACAGCCCTTGTTGCAGCGATAGACTGCGACGGCAAGCCTCAGCTTCTTGTGATGTACAGCGCAGACCTTGTTGCCGCAGGCAAGAATGCCGGCGCCGACATACGCAACGCAGCCAAGAACATCCAGGGCGGCGGTGGCGGACAGCCAGGTCTGGCATCGGCCGGTGGCAAGAACCTGGACGGCCTGGCAGCAGCGCTTGAAGAGCTTAAAAAGGCTGCACTTGCCTAATCCAAAGCACCAGTAGGGGCGGAATGATCAAAAAGCTGGATAAATATCTGCTTGTTTCATATGTAGGACCGTTTGTAGCGATCCTACTTGTCGTTATATTCATCCTGCTGCTGCAGTTCCTGTGGCTGTACATAGACGAGCTGGTGGGAAAGGGTCTGGATTTCAGCGTAATCATGGAATTCCTTGCCTGCGGCGCCACAATAATGATGCCGCTGTCCATCCCTCTGGCATCGGTGCTGGCATCCATGATGACAATGGGAGCCTTTGCCGAAAACAGCGAGCTAACCGCAATTAAGGCATCCGGAATTTCGCTAACCCGAGTGCTGGCTCCCCTTACCATTGCCAGTCTGGTGATTTCCGTAGGTGCCTTCTTTGTGGCCAACAATCTTGTGCCGATGGCCTACAACAAGACCTACACCATGAGGGAGGACATCCTGAAGACCAAATCGGAAATCAAGATTCCCACACAAACCTTCTATGACGGCATAGACGGATATGTGCTGAGGGTGGAACGCAACGACAAGAGAACCGGAATGATGCACGGGGTGATGGTATACAACCACAGCAACAGCAATGGCAACACCTCCCTGGCCCTGGCGGACTCGGCCTTGATAAAACTGGCCAAAGACAAGAAATCCCTAAGTTTCACCATGTTTTCGGGAGTGAATTACGAGGAAACCAACAAAACCTCATACAGGGACACCACACGCCAGCTTCAAAGGACCTCGTTCACAAGGCAGGAGCTTACCGTCCCGCTGGAGAACTACAGCTTTGAAAAAAGCAGCACCGGAAAATATTCAGACCAGGCCAAGTCCATGAGTCTCAAGGACTTGATAATGGATCAGGACTCCATATACAACAACCTGATAAGCAGCAGGGAATCCTACATCAAGCAGATGAGGGAAGACAGGACCTTCAACTACAACAGGCAGCTGGACAGCGCATACAGGGCAAAGCACAGTTCGGCTTTTGACGTGGACGCACTGGAGATGGACCTGGAGCAGAATATAAAGAACCACGACAAGGCAACATCTCGTCTGAACAACTACATCTCCCTTTTGACAAGCTTTGAAAGAGAGTCCAGCTTCCCTTCCGCATTCCTGAAGCAGATAGACCTGGAGATTTACAAGAAATTCTCCCTGGCACTTGTTGTGTTCCTGCTTTTCTTTGTGGGTGCGCCTCTGGGAGCGCTTATTCGCAAAGGAGGTCTGGGCGTTCCTGCAATCATTGCCATACTGTTCTTCGTGTTCTACTACATAGTGGACATCATAGGAACAAAACTGGCGCGTGACGGAGCCATAGACCCTATTTCAGGAGCGTTCATAGCGTCGTATGTATTCATCCCGATATGTACATACCTTACATACAAGGCCATTAAGGATGAATCTATATTCGGAAATGACAAATTGAGTATGATATTCAGGAAAATCAAACTGTTCTTGAAGGAAAAATTCCACAAGACAAGAATCGTATACATGGGTACACCGGAGTTTGCCGTTGCACCATTGAAAAACCTGATGGAGCAGGGATATAAGATTGCTGCGGTAGTGACCGTTCCGGACAAGGCTTCCGGACGCGGACTGCAGGTGAACCAGAGTGCGGTGAAGAAGTTTGCCGTGGAACAGGGGCTTCCTGTGCTGCAGCCTGAAAAGATGAAAGATCCGGAATTCATAGAACAGCTGAAGAAACTGAAAGCCGACATCTTCGTGGTTGTTGCCTTCCGCCTTCTCCCGAGAGAGGTATTCAGCATCCCACGTCTGGGATGTTTCAACCTGCACGCCGCCCTTCTGCCGCAGTACAGGGGTGCCGCGCCTATCAACTGGGCGGTAATCAACGGAGACCGCGCCACAGGCGTAACATCCTTCCTTATTGACGAAGGCGTGGACACGGGAAAGATACTTATAAGGGAGCAATACGTGATAAAAGCTGAAGACACGGCAGCCGATGTGCACGACGCCCTTATGGAGATGGGATCTCGAGTGGTGCAGCAGACCGTAGAGGGACTTATCGAGGGCAATATGGAAATCCGCGTTCAGAAGAGTTTCATCCAGGGCTCGGAGATATTGCGCAAAGCCCCGAAACTGTCAAAAGAACTTTGCCACATAGATTGGGCCGATACCGCGAAACATGTTGTGAACCTTATACGCGGTCTGTCCGACTATCCAGCCGCCTTCACCAATCTGGTGGACGGAAACGGAAAAGCCACTGCGCTGAAAATCTTCAAGGCCGAAGCGGCTGCGGCAGATTTTTCTGTTGCTCAAGAGCCTGAGAAAGCAGTTGCAGGCAGCATTGCATCGGACGGAAAGAGTTTCCTTGCAGTTGCGGTGAACGACGGATGGGTTATGCTTAAGGATATTCAGCTTGCCGGCAAGAAACGCATGTCTGTTGAGGACTTCCTGCGCGGCTTCCACAATCCTGAAAGTTACAGCACGGACAAGGGCACGTCACGCGGCATAATTGAAGCCGTGCACGCAAGCGAGGTTACTGAATAAAGGGGAATACTACTTCGGAGCAATCTTATACAGGAAGATTGCAATTCCAATGAAGATGACGTTTGGCAGCCACAAAGCGATGAACGCCGGAAGGGTGTCCGTATAGACGAACATCTCGCTGAAACGCTGGAAAAGGATGTACGAGAAGCTTAGGCCAATGCCAAGTCCCAGGTTCCAGCCCGTGCCGCCGCGGCGTTTGCGTGAAGAAAGGGACACGCCTATGATTGTGAGGATAAAGGCACTGAAAGGCATGGCATAACGAATATTCTTCTCTATGAGAGCCTTCTTGATATCGGCATCACCACGCATGCGCTTGGTCCTGATATATTCGTTAAGCTCCCTTGCGTTAAGCTGGATTTCATAATCCCTGGTTTTCTTGAAGTCGCTGATATTCAAATCTATGACAGTATCCAGCTTCTCTCCGCATACCACTTTATCGCTAAGGTCCGGGTTATACTCCCTAAGAGTATATTTCTTAAGGGTCCAGCCGCAGAAAGTACTGTCCCATACCGCCTGGTCCGCAGAAAGTTTGCTTACAATGCGGTTATCCCTAATTGTCTCCAGAGTGAACTTGTAGGCAGTGTTATTGTATTTGCTGAAAGACTCTACATAGGCGAACTGGCCCGGTGAAATCTGGTAATGGGTGTTGTATGCCATCTTGGAGCCGGAGTAGTCTGTAACATAGTCGGTCTCGAACTTCATCCTTATCTTGTTGGCATCCGGGATCACCCACAGGTTCAGAGAAAGAGAGAAAGCCGCAATAAGCGCTGCAGAAATCATATAAGGACGCATGAACCTGCCGAAGGAGACGCCGCAGGACAGGATTGCAACAATCTCTGTGTTCGCCGCCATCCTGGAAGTGAAGAATATTACCGTGATGAATATGAACATAGGAGAGAACATATTCATGAAGTAAGGGATGAAATTCACGTAATAGTCGAAGACGATTTCTTTCAACGGCACCTCTTTGGACACGAAATCGTCAATCTTCTCCGAGATATCAAAGATGATTACGATAACGATGATAAGCAGAAGGGCCATAAAGAAGGTGGAAATGAACTTCTTTATGATAAACCAGTCCAACTTCTTCAGTCGCAGTTCCTCTATGACATCCCTGAACTTCATCGCATGTCCTCCTTTTTGCTACAGTCTGGTGGTGAGGCGTTTTACGGTAACTTCCTTCCACTGGGCGAAATCGCCGTCCAGAATATGCTGGCGCGCTGTTCTAACAAGGTCCAGATAGAAGGCCAGGTTGTGTTCCGATGCAAGCTGCGCGGCGAACATCTCCCCTGCAATGAACAGGTGGCGCAGATAGGCCTTGCTGTAGGCATGATCCACGAATGAGGTGCCGCAAGGGTCTATAGGGCTGAAGTCATCGGCCCATTTCTGGTTGCGCATGTTCATAATGCCGTTCCAGGTGAAAAGCATGCCGTTTCTTCCGTTGCGCGTAGGCATCACACAATCGAACATGTCCACGCCCCTGGCGATTGCTTCCAATATGTTGGCCGGAGTTCCAACTCCCATGAGATATCTGGCCTTGTCCTGCGGAATAACAGGGTCCAAGGTCTCTATCATCTCGTACATCTGCTCTGTGGGCTCACCAACTGCCAGACCGCCTATGGCAATTCCGCCATCGGCGAATTCAAGGGCATGTTCTGCGGCCTGGACGCGAAGATCCGGATACACGCAGCCCTGGATTATAGGGAAAAAACTCTGGTTGTAACCATACAGAGGTTCGCTCTCATTGAAAGCTTTGGCATAGCGTTCCAGCCAGTTCTGTGTAAGTTTCAATGATTTTTTGGCGTAATCCCTAGTGGCATCACCAGGGCAGCACTCGTCCAGGGCCATCATAATATCGGCACCTATCATCCTCTGGGTATGCACATTGTTTTCAGGGGTAAAGGTGTGACGGCTGCCGTCTATATGGCTTTGGAAGGTGCAACCTTCCTCTGTAAGCTTGCGTATGCCTGTAAGGGAAAATACCTGGAATCCGCCGCTGTCTGTAAGTATAGGTCTGTCCCAGGAAATGAACTTGTGAAGTCCGCCGGCTTTGTTCAGGATGTCCAAACCCGGGCGCAGATACAGATGATAGGTGTTGCCAAGAATTATCTGCGCTCCTATATCTTCTTTCAAATCCCTGTGATACACGCCCTTGACGGACCCCACCGTTCCCACTGGCATGAAAATGGGGGTCTGGATAGTGCCGTGGTCGGTAACCAGCTCTCCCACCCTCGCTGCGCTGTTCTTGTCTTTTGCCAGAAGTTTGAACTCCATAAACTCTACGATATTACCTGTCTATTCTTCAAAAATAACTGTCAAAGATACTAAATTTCGTCCTAATTCTTGTATATTTGTGCACCTTCGGAACTAATAAAGATCTAAAATATGGAAAAACAATCCAAAGCAATCAGTTTGAAACTGATTATTCTGAACTTCCTGGAGTTCGCTGCGTGGGGTGCATACCTCACATCTTTGGGACGCTATCTTGGAAATGCCGGACTGGGTCCCCAGATCAAATGGTTCTTTGCGATGCAGGGAATCGTATCCATCTTCATGCCGGCCCTCATGGGTATCATTGCAGACCGAAAGATGCAGGCGCAGAGGGTTCTGGCCCTTTGCCACGCACTGGCAGGTGTTTTCATGATAGGCGCGGGAATGTATTGCAAGGGCGCGGGTGCAGCCATAGAGTTTGGCCCGCTGTTTATCCTCTACAGCCTTAGCGTTGCATTTTTCATGCCTACCATTGCAATTGCCAATTCGGTGGCTTACAACGCCTTGGCAATTGCCCAGAAAGATCCAGTGAAAGCCTACCCTCCTATCAGAGTATTCGGCACGGTGGGTTTCATCTGCAGCATGCTTGCCACAAACTTCGTGAAGATAGACGGCATTGCAATGCAGGATTCCTACACCCAGCTTATCTCTTCAGGAGCAATTTCGCTGGTAATGTGCGCCTACTCTCTCACAATGCCGGCCTGCCCTGTTAACAAGACAGCCAAAAGCGGTGGTCTGGTGGACGCATTGGGTCTGAACGCATTCACTCTTTTCAAGAAAGGACAGTTTGCAATCTTCTTCATCTTCTCCATGCTGCTTGGCGCCGCCCTTCAGGTTACAAACGGCTATGCAAACACCTTCCTGGGTTCTTTCGGCGAACTGCCCCAGTACGCAGACAGTTTTGCAGTGAAAAACTCCAATGCCATCCTTGCAATCTCACAGGCTTCAGAGACACTGTGTATCCTGCTTATCCCATTCTGCATGAACAGATTCGGCATCAAGAAGGTTATACTTATGGCAATGTTTGCATGGGTTCTGCGATTCGGCTTCTTCGGTCTGGGCAGCCCTCAGATGCCAGGTGTGCTCTGGTTTATCCTAAGTTGTATCGTATACGGCGTAGCCTTTGACTTCTTCAACATTTCCGGATCGCTTTACGTAGACCAGAATGTTCCTACAGACATCCGTTCATCGGCTCAGGGCCTGTTCATGCTTATGACCAACGGTCTTGGCGCATCAATCGGAACCCTTGCGGCGGGTGAGGTTGTTGACGCTGTCGTATACTCTGCCGATACTGCCGCCGCCCAGGCAACAGCATGGCCTACAGCATGGTACATCTTTGCCGCCTACTCATTTGTGATTGCCGTAGCATTCATGATCCTCTTCAAGGACCCGCAGAAAGCAAGGAAGTAATCCGTATCACGGTTGCTTCTGTAAATCCTTGAACGTCAACAACTTGCAAATATGCTCTCCTGAATTTCAGGAGAGCATATTTGTATATGACTGACTATCAATCACTTACAAAGCGGCTATTCTTTATATGGAAAAAGCGCGCAATCTCCCAGTCAGTAGCAAGCCCTCTCTCGTATGCCAAACGCAACACATCCATAACAGCATGACTGCGAAGGTTGATTGCCCCGGAAGAAAGAAGCAGGTCACTATGTCTGCCCGCAATCTTTTCTACCTCTTCCAGCAATCTGTCATAGTGTCTGTAATTTTCAATATGATACTCCTCACCCACACCATATTCACTGCCTGTCGTAGAATCACAAGCCAGCAGAAATGATTTATAGTCTCCAAAGTAATTGAGAACAGACGAGAAATCTACCGGATTATACAGATTAATGGCGTAATCACAAAAGTTCACAAACTCATTTTCTGACAATCTGGCCTTGATAGAGCACATGAGATCGTATGTCAATGCATGGCCCTTGGTATAAGCATTCCTCAAACTGGAGCAAGCCAGCTTGAACGCCTTGGAACTCTTGCGGGAATACGGGCGTACAAACCCCGGTGTCTCATAATTCAGGTATGGGAGCATGTTCCATCTGTATTCATCGGCTTTTGAACATTGGGATTTCTCAACAGGGTTGTTGGCTATGTATATCATACAGGTTCTTATGTTCTTGGGGGTTCTCTTTTCATCTCGGCCAAAGGAGGATTTGAAGCAGATTCGGACACCACCTCTTCCATCTCTGGAGTTGTATTCCCTTGAGAAACGGGATTGAATCTTGGACATCACCAGAATCAATTCCGATTCAGATTCGGCATCAATCAGAATATGGTAATGATTCCTCATAATGCACATGGACAGAACCTTTTGTCCATGCTGTCTGGAATAAACGGATACAATAGAAAGGAAGACAATGTAATCCACATCTTTATAGAAAATCACACTGGCGTCCGAAGAGATGTTGTAACAATGAAAAATCATAAGTATCGCGTGCTTTTATAAGTTATTTATTTCCAACCATATACAAAAATGCCTTCCCGAATACAGGGAGGGCATTTTTTCAAACATCTGACAGTCATCCGTTTACAAAAGCAGCGACTAGAATCCTTACTTGCTGAGGCCCAGCTTTTTCATGAGTGCCTCAGGTCTTGGGTCACGGCCGCGGAAATTGCGGTAGAGGACGGCTGGATCCTCTGTGTCACCCTTGCTTAGGATGTTCTGGCGGAACTTGTCGGCAGCCTCCTTGTTGAAGATGCTGTGATCCGCGCTGTTGTCACGATACTCCTGGAAAAGTTCGAAAGCATCGGCCTCCAGAACCTCGGCCCATTTGTATGAGTAGTAACCTGCCGAATATCCGCCGCTGAAGATGTGACTGAATGAAGGGCAGATTGCTGTCTGTGCGATGTCCGGAAGAACTGAATATGGAGCGAGGGCACGTTTCTCGAATGCCTGGGAATCGCCTTCCAGAGGAGCTGAAAGGGTATGCCAAGCCATATCAACGATACCGAAGTGCAACTGACGAACCTGGCCATATGCGCTAAGATAGTTTTTCGCGTTCAGAATCTTTGCAATGAGCTCTGCAGGAATAACCTCACCAGTCTGATAGTGTTTTGCAAAGCTGTTCAGGAACTCTTCCTCATATCCGAAATTCTCGTTGAACTGTGAAGGGAGCTCTACGAAATCCCTGGCAACGCTTGTGCCTGTCTGGCTTGGGTATACGCCTTCTGCAAGAATGCCGTGAAGGGCATGGCCGAACTCGTGAAGGAAGGTTATGAACTCATCATGTGTAATGAGTGAAGGCTCGCCCGCCGTTGGTTTGGTGAAGTTGCATACTATGCTTATGAAAGGGCGTTTTTCAACGCCGTTCTCTATGCTCTGGCCACGGAAATCAGTCATCCATGCACCTCCGCGCTTGCTCTCGCGAGGGAAGAAATCGGCATAGAAAAGAGCCTTGTGGTTGCCCTCGGCATCTTTCACGTCATAAACCTTCACATCCTTGTGGTATACAGGTAGGTCTATAGGCTGGAACTGCAAACCGTAAAGGCGTCCGGCCAGGGAGAATACTGCAGAAATGCAGCTTTCAAGCTCGAAATAAGGTTTGAGTTCCTCTGCGTTAAGGGTATACTTGTCTTCTTTCAGGCGCTCGCTCCAGAAGCTGAAATCCCAGCTCTCAAGCTTGCCCTGGAAGCCTTTGCTGTGAGCATAATCCTCTATCTCCTTAACCTCTGCGCGCGCATAAGGGAGGGATGGTTCCATGAGGCTCTTAAGGAAATTGTTCACAGTGGCCTTATCCTTGGCCATGCGCTCCTCAAGGGCGTAATCCGCATAAGTCTCATAACCCAGAATATTGGCAATGGCAAGACGGTTTGCGGCAATATCCTTGATAATCTCCCTGTTATCGTTCTCACCGCCCACAGCACGCGTATTATACGCCATGTAAATCTGCTTGCGAAGATCGCGGTCCTGGCAATATCTCATGAAAGGGCCGTATGAAGGAGCCTGAAGGGTGAATGCCCAGCCCTCAAGACCTTTCTCTGCTGCGGTCTCGGCACCCATGCTAAGTATATATGCGGGCATTCCTGCAAGTTTTGCCTCATCGGTGACATTAAGTACATATGCGTTTGTTGCAGCAAGTACATTTTTGCCGAACTGAAGGCTTAGAAGGCTGCCTTTTTCTGAGAGGGCCGCATACTTCTCCTTGTCTTCGGCATTAAGGTTGGCACCATTGCGGGCGAAACTCTTGTATGTCTGCTCCAGCAAACGCAGCTCGCTGGCAGAAAGATTCTCGCTTTCGCGGTTGTCATACACGGCCTTGACTTTCTGGAAAAGGCCTTCGTTAAGCGATGTGTACATGCTGTACTCTGTCATCATAGGTGCTATTTCCTCTGCCAGAGCCTGCATCTGCTCGTTTGTATCGGCCTCAAGAAGATTATAGAACACATTTGCAACACGGTTGAGAATAGGAGTTGAATACTCCATTGCGGCAACCACGTTCTGGAAGGTTGGAGCCTCTGTTGAAGCCACAATCTTATCTATATTCGCCTTACCCTCGGCTATACCGGCCTCAAATGCGGGTTTGTAGTGCTCGAATTTAATTTTATCAAACTGCGGAGCACCATAGGGCAGATTGGATTCGGTCAAAAACGGATTGTCCATTTTGCAAGATGTAAGAATGGCGGACACTGCGCCAAGAATGATTAATGATTTTTTCATTATAATTGTTTTAACTGCTGCAAAGTTAATGACAATCTGCGAATATTGAAAACCCTATTTTCAGACACGCGGTATGAAATATCGTAAATGCTTAGCTCCGAGAAACTCCTTGTCCTGTTGAATGAAGTGCATATTGCGGAATTGAAGCCCAGAGCAACCAGCTGGCTAACAGAAATCTGTGAAACCCCGGTCTTTACCAGGACGTCCATGATGTTGTAATTGCGCACGAGTATCCTGTCTACATAAGGTTTCACATCGTGAATCTTTCCGCGAAGCCTGTTATGGTATGTATTCTTGCAATCCTGGCAGCAGAATTTCCTGTCTTTACGGCCGTCTGAATATTTTATCACCGTCCCGCAGCAAAGACATCTGTCCGGAATGCCCTGCAAAGTGTATTCTTTCTGTTCGATTTTCATATACGGCAAATATCTGTCCAAGCATTGTAATATGCAAGGGTACAGCTCCGATTTTGTGATTTCTGCTGTTTTTTGTTTTTTTCACGCATTTTTTGAAAGCGCAGAAAAAATATCAAAAAAAACAAAAGACATCAATAAAAACAAAACCGTATCAAGGCTATTGCATTTGTGATTTCCGCACCGATATCTTTGCCCCGACTTAATTATTTTATTTTATGGAACAGTTAAATTACGTTCATCTGAGAGGACACATCGGGAATGTGAGAATCTCTAAAGTTGGGGAAAGGAGCGTGTGCAACTTCAGCGTTGCAACGAACATGATCCTTAGGAATTCAGAAAACCAGCCAATGGAAGACACACAGTGGCACATCTGCGTTGCGTGGAGCAGTAAGAAACTTCCGGATTTCACCGGCATCGTCACCGGGGCACCCGTGGAAGTTGAGGGGCGTCTCCGCACCAACCGATACACCGGCAATGACGGCGTTGAAAGGTCCGTGTGCGAAGTTCAGGTTAACAACCTGAATATGCTTCCTGCCGGAGAAAGGCTGCAGACGCCGGCTGTGTAAACTCTCCACACCCTGTCTGTCTGATGGTTCGCGGGCTTCATTTTTGAAGAAATCATACTTTTTTGGGAAAAGTGTTGCCGCGAGCCATCAAATTATGAAAGGAAATGGTTATTTTTGCCTAATATCGTTTCTTGAATTATGGCAAACAAAAAAAAGCACTCCGTCCTGAGAATAGCCAGAATTCTCTGCGCAAGCATTGTCCTGCTTGCATTCATTCTGTTGTTCCTGGATTTCGGCGGCATCTTCGACAAAGTACTTGGATGGCTGCCAAAGCTACAGTTCTGGCCGGCAGTAATCTCCCTTAACGCTGGGGTTATTGTCCTGCTTGTATCGCTAACCCTCATCTTCGGGCGTGTTTACTGTTCCTTCCTCTGCCCTCTTGGCATCACCCAGGACCTCATCTATTTCACAAGAACCAGGGGTGAAAAGAAAAGAAAATACCAGCAGAACTATTCCAAAGCCATTGATGCACTCAGATACACTTTCCTGGCCCTGTTCATTCTAGGGACCATCGCGGGAACTGTAATGGGAACCGCCTCCCTTGTATATCTGATTGAGCCGTACAGCATTTTCGGCAGAATAATGGGTTCATTACTGGGCAAGAGCCTTGTTGTAGGCATCATTACCCTGATTACCTTCGGCGTAATCGTATTCCTTGTTTGGAAATATGGCAGAACATGGTGCAATACGGTTTGCCCCGTTGGATCCCTGCTGGGACTGCTTAGCCGCTTCAGCATATTGAAGCTCTCTATCAATCGTAACAAATGCGTGAATTGCGGTCTGTGCGGCAAGGGCTGCAGGAGCGGATGTATCGATACG
>JAKSKO010000033.1 GCA_024401715.1 Bacteroidales bacterium | reverse complement strand
GTTGATTGTTTTTGCAAATATATTATTTTAATTTCAATTATTCAAAACTAAATAATCTAACTTTACATATTGAGATATGGATAGTGCCGAGTTGTGCAAGACCTTTCAGCCGAATTTGCCAAAAAAATAAACTTTTGGCTGAAAGTGTGACCTTGTATGACACTCCGAACCGTGACAACCCATGGGCGGTATAGATTGCAAGTATAGCTTCTGGGCTGATGTCACGATTTGGCACACCGGAGCCCTAGCTTTGCCCCATCAAGCAAAGTCATCAATCCAATGCTACGCAAGGCCACAACATTTTCCACTTTTTGCAACACGTCCAGGGAGGCCAACCTCTCATCGGCCAAACGTGCATTGAAACGTTTCCGTGGTGCTCACCTTCATCGTGACACCACGGGCGATGATGATGTGATAGACATTGTAGTCGGCGCCGAAATCATGGAGCAGCACATCTGCAAATGTCCCAGACGGATACAACCAGAATTGGCCGAGCAAAAGAATACGCAATCCCAGCCGGCGTTTGTCAGATATTTCCGCGTCGAGGACCTAGCGTTGTACCAATAGTGCATACCGATGACGAAAAATTCGTATCTTTATGCCGACGGATTGCCATTTTTCCAATCTGCTATATCCCTACCATCGTTATCTACTATACAGTTAAAGGAGATGTTGTATGGGCAGATATACTGATAGCCCTCTTCTTTATTTTTGCTTCAAAGACACCTGAGAAGTAAATCTTTTATTCACCAGAGCCGAATACCTGCTGGCCCTCGAAGTAGGTGGCAGTTACGTTGCCGCTGTGGATATTGCGTGCAGGGCAGGCCTTCTCGTCCATCACGTCCTTGTCGATGAGGACGAAATCGGCGTACTTGCCAGCCTGGATGCTGCCACGCTCCTTCTCGTTGTGCATCTGGTATGCTCCGTTCAGGGTAAGCGCCTTCAGCGCCTGCTCTCGGGTAACCAGTTCCTCTGCCCACAGTGGCTCAGAATCAGACTCCGGCAATATGCCCGTGACACAGATCTCCATTATATGGAGCGGTAGCTCCGAACTGCCGGAGAGGGCAGGGAAATCGCTGTGAGCCGACATCATTACACCATTGTCAAAATACGATTTGATAGGGTAGAACTGATTTACATACGTCTCCGGGAGAGTCTCGCGAAGAACATCTTTTACACCATCAGCGGCGATGTGCCACAGCACACCCGATGTGGCTACGATATTGTTGGCAGCCATGGCCGGATAGTCTTCTGCCAGGACATTGCGGACGTGTACAAGCGTGTTGCGCTTTTCCTTCCTGCCATTGCCTGCAAAGGCAGTCACTGCCAGGTGAACAGCCTCGTCACCCATAGCGTGTACGTGCATCGTGTAGTTGTGAGCATTGACATCGGCCGTGATGGCTGCAAATTCTTCTGGCGTCCAGTTCGGCTCACTCACGCCTCCTTCCTTATCAATGTATGGTTCGTGTACATAGCCTGTATGAGTCTCCACTGTGCCATCCACAAACATCTTGATATAATGCGGGTTGATGTGCCTTGTGGTAAAGGCCTCGTCTGTTGCATAGGCCTTGTCAAATTCGTCCTCGCGAGCCTTTCCGACGGTGGAACTTTCCACCTCATAAGCCAGGCCGAGGCAGAGATTGAGCTCGTTATCTACATCAAGAGCCTTGGCTGCCTCATAGAAACGGAGGTTGCCATAGTAGTTGGCCCATCCTTCGATGTATGACACATAACCTTTGCTGTGGAGGGCCTTGCGGGTAAGGATAATGGCGTCCTTGGCCTGTTTTTCATTCATCAGCGCCAAGAAGTCTATACCACGCAGGCGGCAGAAAGTACCTGCCTGCTCTTTCAGCAGACCGGTGGGGTTGCCCAATTCGTCCACCTCAATCTCACCACCCTTAATCTCCGTAATGACCAGTTTGCCATCCTTATCCATGATGCCGGCTGCTTTCATGCATGCCGAGTTGGCAAGGCCTTTATGACCCTCACCATCTGCAAAATAGAGAGGCAGATCCGGACAAATCTCGTCCAAAATCTCCAGCGTAGGCATGCCCAGGAACTCAAAGAGCTGATAGGTCCATCCGAAGCCATAGACAGCCGGTTTGCCCTCCTTCTTAGCCTGCTCATATGCTTTGGCTGCTTCTTGCATGAGCTCTAGCGGCGTGGTGTCAAATTTAAACTGGAGCGAACCCATGACTGTCATGCCATTGGACATGAGGTAGTGCGCATGGCCATCGGTGAAGGCCGGTGTAACCATACCTTTGCCGCGATGGTCAACCACGGTTGTATGTGGTCCCATATATGATTTGACGCCATCCTCGCCACCTACATACACAAACTTGCCGCCTTTGACTGCAAATGCATCTGCCTGGGGAGCGGCGTCATTCACGGTATAGATGGTGCCATATACCACAAGGTCTGCCTCTTTGTAGGCAGGACCACCTTTCTTGCACGATGTCAGGTTTAGGCCGATAACTGCGATGGCCACGATGGATAAATAGAATTTGCGCATAAATATATCGTATATCGGCAAAGTTAAGAAAGATTTTGGCAATCTATAAAATATCAGTACATTTATCCATATTATCTGCAATATGGAAAACAAAGAAAGAATCGTATTTATTGACTATATCCGCGTGATTGCGTGTTTTCTGGTGATGCTTGTGCATGCCAGCGAGAATTTCTACGGAGCCAACGAATCCGGCCTTGCCAGCAACTTCTCTTTTCTGGCAAACGAAAGCAACCGCTTCTGGGTGGCCTTCTATGACGGTTTTGTTGCCAGGACCTGCGTTCCGCTCTTCATGATTGTGAGCGCCTTCCTTCTTGTGCCAACAAGGCAAAGCATGACAGATTTCTACAAGAGACGCTTCGGCCGCATACTGCCTCCTATGATATGCTTCCTGCTTCTCTACACTTTCCTGCCGCTTCTTTGGGGCCAGATGAGCTGGGAGCAGTCCTGGGCCGATTTCAAGATGCTGCCGTTCACCTTCCCTTCAATGGCCGGCCACATGTGGTTCATGTATCCGCTGATTTCCATATACCTTATAATTCCGGTTGTGTCTCCATGGCTGGAGAAGGCCAGTGCCAAAGAGGAGAGGATATTCCTTTATATATTCATTGCCTCCACCGCCATCCCTTGGCTGGTGCGTCTTCTGGGCAGCGATATCTTCGGTTTCTGCTTCTGGAATCCGTATTTCCAGATGTTGTATTACTGTTCCGGCTATCTTGGCTACCTGGTGCTTGCGCACTACATACGCGTACACCTGGACTGGGACAGGCAGAAGCGCTTCCTTGTGGGGGCTGGCTGTTTCCTTATAGGCGCAGCCTTCACAGGATGGTCTTTCTGGCATGTGGGAACCCCGGGCATATTGGTGGAAACCCCTACTTTGGAATGGTCATGGGAATTCTGCACCCCTAATGTGCTGTGTGCAACCTTCGGTGCCTTCCTCATGTTCACCTGCATAGAGAAAAAGCAGGCTCCGGCATGGATAACAGGCATTTCAAAGCTAAGCTTCGGCATGTACCTGATGCACATGTTCTTCCTAAGCAATATAGCACCGATATTCGTTACGGACAATCCTGCAACCCCGCTGGTGCCGGTGTGGCTGGCAATTCCTTGCATCGCCGTCCTCACTTATATCTGCTGCGTGATTACGGCAAAACTTGTTTCCCTTGTTCCGGGAAGCAAATGGATCATAGGCTAGCGCCTGTTCGGGAAAATTTACTGAGCCAGTGCTTTGAAAAGCTTGATTGCGGCTTCCTGCTGCTTGTAGACGCTTTCGCATTCGTCCAGGCGGGCGTCCAGCAGGCTCTCTTCGGCTTTGATAACCTCCAGATATTTTGCAGTGCCGTCTCTCTGCAGGATTTCCAGTATGCGGCTGCTTTCCTGCTGAACCTCTATCTGGTGGCTGTACATTTCCTGCTTTTGCGCATACAGCTTGTGGTCTGCCAGGGCCTGGCAAACCTCTGTTGCAGCCTGAAGCAATATCTGGCTGAACTGTGTGCCGGCGATTTCCTGGTCCAGCTTGGATATTTCAAGCCTGCTGCGCAGAGTTCCCTGTGCGAAGATAGGCTGCACCAAAGATGCGGCAGCGTTAATTAGCATAGGCCAGCCTATGTCTCCGGAAAGATTTATGGCAGGGTAGAAGGCGCTTCTGGCTTCTGAAGTGAGGTAGTAGCTTATCTCCAGGTCCCTTTCCGCAGCGCGTACATCTGGCCTCCGGCGCAGTTGTGCAAGGCTTACTTCCTTATCTACCAACAATTTAACGGAATCTTCGTCGGAAGTGGAGCGTTTTATGCTGTGGTAGGGCTGTGCAAGAATAAGGCACATTGCCCTTTCCAGTGTTACAATAGCCGCCTTGGTCTGCAGCAGGTCCTGCTTTGCTTCCATAATCTTGGACTCCATCTGGGCAACGGAATTATAGAAAGTCTTGCCCACAGACATCAGCTCTCTCTGGATCTCAATATTGGAAGACCATTTTTCCAGGGTGTTATTCAGAATCTCCACCTTTCTGTCCAGCATCTGCAGCATATAGTAGTCCGATGCCAGCTGACAGATAATCTCGTTGCGCACAGCGTTCATGTTGTCCCGTGCCTGTATCCTGCGGGCAGCGGCCTGATGCTTTTTTGCAAACAACTTTCCCGGAGAGCCGAAATTCCATTCGAACCTCAGCGGAATCTGGTATGAATATGCTGTTCCAAGCCCGTATCCCAGGCCTATTCCACCGTTCGGCGCAAATGCAAGTGAGGGGATATACGCAAGTTTGGCTGCCTTCAGGCTTTCATCGGCCTGTTTCAGACGCATGCCAGCAATCATAAGCGTGCTGTTGTGAACCAATGCCGTGTCTATCAGTTCCTGCAGATTCGCATCGGTGAAGAACTGCTTCCATTCCGGGATGTCCACAAGAGTGGTGTCTTTGCCTGAAAGGGGAGTGCTCTGATACTTCTTGTACACGCCGCATGAAGGCAGAATGCAAAGTAGCAGAAGAACAGATATGATTCTGATTCGTCCCATCGGCTAGTAATTTACGAATGTTGTCATGCCGGGCAGAAGCTCCGGATGTTTGCCCTTGATACTTGCAGACATGTACACCATGCCGTTGGATTCCACGTTCGGGGCTATTGTCTGCAATTCGGCTTCAAAAACCTTGTCTCCGTAGGACAGGGTTGTGAATTCCAGGGACATGCCCACCTTGAACAATGGGAGCAGGGTCTCCAGAACCTCGAACAGGACATATTTGTTCTCCGTATCCATCAGATAGAACAGGGGCTCACCTTTGTGGGCATAACCCATGTTGTTCACCTTGATGTCCAGGATTGTTCCGTCGAAAGGTGCTTTTATGGTGTGGCTCTCTATTATCCTCTTCTGGTTTTCTATCTGAAGTTTCAGCAGGGCGTAACCGGTCATGGTTTCAACCGATTTCCGCACATCGGCGGGAATCCTGTCTGCCTGTTCCGGCTTGTAACCCAGGCCCACATATGTCGTTCTCACCTCGTATTCCTTTTTGTGCAGCTGCGCCTCCAACTCTGCCAGAACAGCCATCGCCTCCGAATTGTCTATCACGGCAATTGTCTGTCCCTTTTTCACACTCCTACCCTCTATCTGGTTCATTTCCACCAATATTCCATCAACAAGTGAATATATCGGGGCAACATTTGAGGACTTTATCTTTCCCTTGCCCGCAACCCTGTCCACATTAATGGTATTGCCTCCCAGCTTGTGCTCCGTTACTATGGTAAGTTCCGTTTGCTCCTGGGGCTGATTGCCGCCATTGCCGGAACATGAACACCAAAGTGACGCCATGAGGCAGAATGAAGAGATTCTTATGATTGTAATGTTGTTCATGTCGTGTCTAGTTTATCCAGGAGTTTACCTTGTTGCGGTTCTTTCTTGCTTTCAGGAAGAGATACTCGAAGATGGAATATTCCCTTGTTATCACAATTCCGTCGCAAAGCGTGCCTATGTCCATGTGCGGATGCGTGTTGTTGTCGAAGGTCCAGTCCAGCTCTGCAGGATTCTGCTCCTTGCTGTTCAGGCTTACGATAACCTGATATGAAATCCGGTCTCCCGGTTTCAGGGCGTCTATGTACTCCGGGATTCTTATGCGGTTGGCCACCTGCTCCCTGTCTATAGGAAGATGGCTTACATGGTTGATTTTTCCGCGCACGTACCCAACTTCATCCTTGTCTTCATTGCTTGGCCATACCTGAACATTCTGCCCTTTTGCAATATCCCTTATGTTGTCCAGGTCTGCGAAAGCAACAAGCACCAGCCCCTTGTCTTCGTCACAGTCCCTCACAAGGGTTGCTACAGGTTCGAAGGCCTCGAAATTCTCGTTGTCCTGTTTGCAGGAAAGCACTATGCCGTCACTGTCCGCTGTTATGACGCTGTATGCGTTGTCTATAGACACCATGGCAATGTGCTGCCCGGCCTGTACCCTCTGCCCCTCGCGTATGAAAAGGCTTCTTACGGTTCCGGCATGCGGGATGCTTATGTCCGATGTACCGTTTGCAGAGAATACCACACCCTTGATGCCGGCCTTGTCCGTAACTGTGCCGGCGAAAAGCCAGATAATCAGGGAGAGAACCAGAAACAGCATTGTGGTAAGGAGCACAATGGAAGATGAAGACATCACCTTGATGCTTTCATTCAGCTGGTTTATATCTCTTTTTATAAGTTTGTTCTCCATAAGCTACAATAACTGTCGTTTTGAAATTTCATAGAATATGCCGCCTTTGGCCATAAGCTGTTCGTAAGTTCCTTCCTCGGCAACCTTTCCTTCGTTCAGAACTATTATCCTGTCGCACTCCTTGATGGTGGACAGGCGGTGGGCTATGGTGATGCGTGTGCAGTTGATTTTTGCAAGATTCTCTATAACCTTGGCCTGCGAGATGTTGTCCAGGGCCGATGTGGCCTCGTCCAGGAACAGGACGGCTGGGTGGTTCAACACGGCCCTGGCTATGAGTATCCTCTGTCGCTGTCCGCCGCTGAGGCCCTGGCCTGTTGCATCCAGCTGGTGGTAAAGGCCGTCTGTCATGTTTCTGACGTCCTCATCAATCGCCGCGATGCGCAAAGCCTCCCAGACATCTTCCTCCGTTGCCATCGGATTGGAAATCTTCACAT
Organism: Bacteroidales bacterium; assembly: GCA_024401715.1. Lineage (GTDB taxonomy): Bacteria > Bacteroidota > Bacteroidia > Bacteroidales > UBA932 > Cryptobacteroides. Next base: position 17,526 of record JAKSKO010000033.1, on the reverse strand, counting down.
TGTGAAGTATTGTTCCGCTGAAAAGCCTTCCTCCCTGCAGGCAGGTTCCAAGATGCTGGCGCAAAGTGGATTTGTTCACATTGAAAACGCCGTACTGATCGTAGAAGATGGAACCTGATTCCGGAGTTTCAAAACCCAGCATCAACCTCAGGAGTGTGGACTTTCCGCATCCGGAGTGTCCCACCAGCGCCACATATTCACCGGCCCTGATGTTCAGGGACAGGCCGTCGAACAGATACGGCATGTTCTCGTTATATCGGAAGCGGAGGTCTGTGATGTTCACGTTTCCGCTAAGGTATCTTACAATTTTGGAATTCTCCTCTATTTCCGGCTCAGCCTCCAGCAATGGTTTTATCTTGTTGAATGCCGGCATGATATAGGTGAAGTCCGATGTGTACATTCCAAGCACTTCTATTGCTGCAACCAATCCGCAGTAGGCACTGAAGAAGGCGGCATAATCGGATACCGTCATATCTGTTGACGGAACAAGCAGTACAATGCAGAACAGCGCCGCCACCATGAAGGTGCTTGAAAGCCTTGGAAGGGTTTCCTCCCAGTAATTGTATACTACCGTGTGTATGAATTTGTATGACCAGTTCCTGAATGCACGTGCTTCCGCACCATTGGTCTTTATCTTCTGGATGCCGGATATGTAGTTGAACATCAAACCGTTGAAACGTGCCAGGTCCTGAGACCACTTCATCCTGGTCTTGTTCTTCGCCAGGAATCCCAGCCATATGCACAGGATGTTCAGTCCCAGCAGCAGCGCCATGCAGTAGGAGATGGCTGAATAGTGGCTGTAGATGAAAATCTGCACGATATACACAAGGCTGACGAAGAAGGTGAACACCGATGTTATGATTCCTTCCGAAATCTGTTCGCACGCTTCGGACACTCCAAGCACCTGGGTCGTTACCGTTCCGGCCGATTCGTTTCTGAAATATGTGGGCTTCAGACGGTACAGTCTTTCAAACAGGGCCGCTTGTGAGTACACAGCCATCATGTTTTTCACACCCAGGAAAATGTTCGTTCTCACCGTGGCAAGAAGACCTATTGCCAGAGTGGTGTTCAGCAGCACCAGAACCAGGGCTATGATGCCCTTGCTTTCGCCAGATGGCACAACCTGGTCGAAGATGAGCTTTGTGGCATAAGGGAAAATGGTACTTAGCAACGCAATTATCAGCGAGAGGGCTATCACATAGTAGAACTGGAACTTCGGCACGTTTTTCAGTGTGAATGTGAAAAGATCCCTTACGCTGAGGCTTTTTGCCGGTAGGGTCCTGTAGAAGCAATATGCGTGGTCTTCGAATTCGCGGGAGTCGCGTATCTTTATCTTTGCAACCTCTTCCGGCGTCTTTGAATAGTAGTAGTTGAAGCCCCTGGATACCAGTGGGGTAAGCAGGCCAGTCTCTTTCCTCACGCCCAGCATGTGGCCGCAGGAGGTCTTCCACCAGTTTCCGTCCAGCTTCACCATGGTGTAGGTGTAGTGGTTCACTGCAAGCACTTCCTTGAACTGGTCCAGGATGGCGCTGTTGTCTGTGAGTTCCACATTTGTTATGCCAAGGATGGCCAGCATGGACTGCAGTGCCGCCTTGTTCCCCAGACTGCCGTTGTGGATGTTGCCCGCATCGGCATCAAGCACGCTTTCCATGGCGCGCCTTGCCTCGTCAAAAGCCGAAATGTCATTCGCGATGCGCTTATGTAGAAGTTCAGAGAATATGCTTTCCATAACTAGTTCATCTGCATAAGTTTATAGTACAATCCGTCTGTGTGCTGCATAAGCTCGTCGTGGGTTCCATGGTCTATGATATGACCTTTATCCATCACGTATATCTGGTCACAGTCCCTGATGGTTGAAAGCCTGTGGGCAACTATCACCGTGGTGATGCCCTGCAGTTTGATGGCTTCCATCAGCTTGTTTTCCGTCACCGGATCCAGGGCCGATGTGGCCTCGTCCATAATCATGATTGTAGGCTCCTTGGCTATGGCCGTTGCTATCTCTATGCGCTGGCGCTGGCCTCCGCTGAAGTTGCTGCCTCCGCCTATAACCTGGCTGTCATAGCCCTCCGGCCTTATGGCAATCTCCTTGTGGATCTGTGCAGCGTTTGCTGCCAGAACCATGGTGAAATCCTCCGTTATGTCGTCCCACATCTTGATGTTGTCTGCGATGGTGCCGTCAAACAGGACTATGTCCTGGTTCACAACGGCTACGGAGTTGTAGAAACTGTAGCGGTTTATCTCGCTTTTCTTCTTGCCGTCAAAAAGAATCTCTCCGTTCCACGGCTGGTACAAGCCGGTAATGAGGTTTGCCAGGGTGGATTTGCCGGAACCGGACCCGCCCACAAGGGCGATGCTTTGGCCGGGCTCTATCTTGATGGAAAGGTTTTCCAGCAGAGGAGGCAGCTTTCTGTCATAGCCGAAGGTGACGTTCCTAAGTTCTATCTCTCCTTTCAGTTTGCTGAGCTCGCTTGCCGGAACAAGTGTGATTCCGTCTTCAACATCGGCCGGTATGTCCATGACTTCCATAACCCTTTCTGCGGTGGAGCTGGAAGACATTATAAGCTGGTTGGTTCTTGTGAGTGCGCTAACCGGGAGAAGGAACTGGTTCAGGAAGCCCTGGAAGGCCATAAGAAGGCCCACTGTCATTTCTCCCTTCATTATGAACAGGGCGCCAAGGCACAAGGAAATAACCGAAGTTGCCTCCTGAAGCACGTGAGGCACGAAATTCAGGAATACCATGGATTTGTTCACCTCCGAAGAACGGTTGATGTATTTGGAGAAGGAGTCCATGGTCTTGCGGAAGAAAGCGGACTCTGCACCTGCAGATTTAACGGCTTCTATATTCTGAATGCCGGATGAGATGAGGCTTTCAAGAGTAGCCTGGCTTTCCTCCAGTTCCCTGTTGGTGTCTTTCTGCTTTTTTGAAGCGTATCTTAGTGACATCACGTTGGCAATCACGCTTATCATGCTTATGAGGGACAGTACCGGAGAGTACAGAATCATAAGCAACAGCATGATAAGCACCTGTATGCCCGAATTTATAACCGGCAGAATCCTGGTTACGAATTTGCTGAAAGTGATGTCGCCCTTGTTGTATCTTTCAATGAAGTCACTTGGAGATATGCGGCCGAACACCTGTATCGGAAGTCTTAATGCATGCCAGAAAACCCTGGAGTTGAAGTCCATCCTGTATTTGGTAAGCAGCTTTCTGGAGAAATAGTAGCCGAAGAAAACGTTTGCAAGCGATATCAGCAGAATGAATATCAGCAGGATTGCCAGCGGAGTCTCCCATTCCGGGTGCTTGTGTGTGATGATGCTGTCCACGAACACCTGCGAAAACAGGGGGATGGCTATGTCTATGGACATTGCAATGAACAGTACAGCAAGTGTCCATATCACCAATGAACCTGCATTGGCATACATTCTGACCAGCGGATTATTCGGACGCATTTTTTATCGGGCCTTTAATATGCAAATATATGGAAAATATATGCAAATTTCAAGACGGGAAACCCTACTGGCGGGAATACAGCTTCAACATTCTTTCCGCTTCTTCGGCAATTGATTTCCTAAGGCTCTCGGGCTCCAGGACTTCAATGCTGGATCCCTGGGAAAGTATATACTGGACGAAGTCGAATGCAGGGGTGAGAAGCAGGCTGTAGATGGTGTAATCTTCGCACTGGTATTCCTTCTCCTGGGAGTGGTGTATGGGCAGGGAATCCATGAACAGGGCCTGGCGCGGTGTAACCTTCAACTTCACAAGCTGCGGTTTCTCGTCCATGTGGAATACGCCGTAGCTGTAGTTGAAGAACTCCTGCGGATTGAATTTCTCCGGATATGTGAAATCCGTTCCCGATATTTCCAGATCCACAATCCTGTCCAGGGCATACACGCGCGGGGTCTTGTTCTCCGGATGGTTGCGGGAACAGCCTATTACGTACCATCTCTGCTCGAAGACCTTGATGAAATATGGCTCCAGCGGGATGAAACTGTCTGTGGCCTTGGTGAAGTTGTGGTATGTCACGTTCAGGACCTTTCCCTGGCGCATGGCATAGATGATGGTGGAAAGATGTTCCCGGCCGCTTGGAATCTGCTCGAACTGAATGCGGTCCCTAAGGTCCCTGGACTCGTTAAGCATGCTGTCCACGGCAACGGTGGAAAGCATCCAGTCCTGCACTCCGCCTTCCTTCATGTCGCCTTCGTTGCCTATGTAGTAGGAGTTGCTGCCCTTGTCGCACAATATCTCGAGGCCGAAGATGCTGTTTATTTCCTCCCTGTGCCTGTGGAAGGTGCGAAGAGACAAAGCGGTGCCGCCCGCGTTTATGGGCGAGAGTTCCCACGCCCTCTGTATCTCTTTGAATGTGATACCGTTAGAGCGTTGTATAAGGCTTATCAGCCACTGATATCTCTGGAAAACCCTTGATTTCTGTTCCACTTTTCTACTCTGCCTGGGCCGCTTCAGTTCCGTCCTTTGTAACTTCCGATCCTTCAGTTGCTTCCGCCCCTTCGGTTATTTCCGTTACTTCGTAGCCGTAGTCGCATCTGTTGCAATAGATGATGAACTGGGTGAGGCCCTGTTCCTTGTGGGTGCGGAATCTTACCATGCAGTCGTGGTTGTAATCGTCAATGGCAGTGATATCCAACACGTCCCATCCTTCGCGGCTCATACGTTCGTGGACAGCCACAACAGGGTATGAATTGCTGGCGAATTCGCCCCTCAGCCTGTATGAGTCAGGCTCCCTCTTTGCATATTCCACAACCAGGGTGCCTTTATTGTCATCCACTGTTATCTTTGTGGCTCCCAGCTCTTTGTCTGACCATAACCCCATCTGCCCCCAGCCTCCCCGGCCCTGGTGTGAATGGGTAACCTTGTATACCCGAACCTGGGCGTTAGCCTGGGTGGAAATCATGATCAGTGGCATCAGAAGGCCCAGAAGTAGAACGATTCTTTTCATAATGCTGTGTTTGAGATTATTTCTTGCCTATTGCGCCAAGGTATTCGGCCTTCAGCTGGTCGTTCTCCAGGAAAATGCCGCTGTATGCCGATGTTACGGTGGTTGCCGCCGTTTTCTGCACCCCGCGCATGCTCATGCATGTGTGTTCGGCCTCTATCGTCACTGCCACGCCCTTCGGCTCCAGGGTGTCCTGGATGCAGTCGCAAATCTGCCGGGTGAGGCGCTCCTGCACCTGAAGGCGGCGTGCGAAAGCCTCCACCGTGCGTGCTATCTTGCTAAGCCCCGTGATTGTGCCGTCCGGGATGTATGCAACATGACATTTGCCCATGAAGGGGAGAAGGTGATGCTCGCAAAGACTGTGAAGATCTATGTCCTTCACCACCACCATCTGGCGGTAGTCTTCGTGGAACAGTGCAGATTTCAGAATCTCTGCCGGATCTTCCTCATAGCCTTTCGTAAGGAACTGCATAGCCTTGGCCATGCGCATGGGAGTGTCTTTCAGTCCCTCCCTTTCGGCATCATCGGCAATGAGTTCCAGAATGGCCTTGCAATGCTGTGCAATGCGGGCACTTGTTTCAGGGTCAAATATTTCTTCTTTTTTATATGACATAGGGCAAAGTTAAGAGATTTTTACATATATTTGCCATCCGTTGAGAAAGAATAACGTTAAATTTATATAGTTATGTACTGGACACTAGAACTTGCATATAGACTGGAGGATGCTCCATGGCCTGCAACAAAAGATGAGCTTATAGATTATGCCACCCGCAGCGGTGCCCCTCTGGAGGTTCTTGAGAACCTAGAAGAACTTGAGGATGACGGCGAGATGTATGAATCAATAGAGGATCTCTGGCCGGATTATCCAACCAAGGAAGACTTTATGTGGAACGAGGACGAATATTAGTCCGCCAGCATTTTTCCGTACGCCTCCGCAAGGACTTGCAATGAATCCAGATTCTGGGATTTAAGCGGTTCTGACGGGGGCGCAATCATTTTCAGAGGGTCAATGGGCTTGCCGTCTTTCCATACGCGGAAATCCAGGTGCGGCCCCGTGCTGGTGCCAGTGCTTCCCACATAGCCTATAAGCTGACCCTGAGCTACGCGCACTCCCGCCTTTATGCCTTTGGCATAGCCGGAAAGGTGCATGTACGAAGTCTCGTAACCGTTCATGTGGCGTATCTTTATGCGGTTTCCTCCTCCGGAACCGTCCCATCCGCAAAGTGTTACAGTTCCGTCACCTATGCTGTGCACAGGGGTCCCCTTCGGCGCGGCATAGTCCACAGCGGTGTGGGCCTTCACCTTGCCTGTTACAGGGTGCTTGCGGTGGTATGTGAAGCGGCTGCTTATCCTGTTGTATTTCAAAGGTGCCTTCAAAAAGGCCTTGCGCATGCTTTCTCCCTTTTCGTTCCAGTACCTGTTGCCGGTGCCGTCCTGCTGGTTGAAGCGCACTGCCGTTGCGTGGTAGTCTCCGCTGTCATAGATGCAGAAAAGCACGCTGTCCACAGCCACAACATCGGCATTGTCGTCGCAGACCGTCTGGGTGTATATGCTGCGGAAACGGTCTCCTTTCTGCAGGCCGACGCAGTCTATTGTCCAGGCATAGATATCGGCCAGCTCCACAATCAGAAGGGGAGTGGTGCCCGTGGCAATCATATCGTTCCAAAGAGACGAGGAAATGGTTACATCGGATATCTTTGTCTCCTGGTGTGTGGCTCTCTCATAGCTGTAGCAGAAAAGGGAATCCTGGAAGCTGAATATTGTGCTGTGTATCTTATCGTGGTGATACACAACATATTGCGGGTACGTTGCCAGTGAATCCAGCGGATAATAGGCATCCACCAGGCTGTCGTAGCGCATCTTGCGGGGGTCGAAACTCTCCCTTGAGGCCTGCACCATGTCGTGAGCCTGCGCCGCAGGGACGCCGTAACGCATAAGAAGTCCCGGAAGCGTATCGCCGGATTTCACCTTGCCGCTTTCCATGCGCAGGGTGTCCGGGTTGAAGCCCATGGGGTATACCGCTTCTGCAGCCTCGGCCGATGCATCCTCTGCGGCCCCCCTGCCGTTTCCCCCGCCGAAGCAGGAAGAAACGATAAGGGCCATAGCCGAAAGGATTGCAAATATTTTTATGCGTTCTGTCATCACTCAGGTTTTTACATCCACTTCTGCAGCCAGTCGAAGAATTCTTTATGCCAAAGCATTGCATTCTGAGGCTGAAGTATCCAGTGGTTTTCCTCCGGGAATATCACAAGGCGTGAAGGCACACCCATCATCTGGGCTGCGTTGAATGCCGCCATGCCCTGGGTGTATGGGATGCGGAAGTCCATCATGCCATGTATGCACAGAAGCGGGGTGTGCCACTGTGTAACGCGTGACGATGGGTCGTTTGCGTAATGGTGCCTGCTTTTGGCAACATTCGCATATGGGGCGCCAGCCTGCTGCATGCCGCCGAAGGTTACCCCGTCGCCGCGAGGGCCGGTCTCGCCCTGGCTGTATTCGTATGGGCGCAGTCCGCCGCCGTCCCAGTTGCTGAACCAGCTTTCCTCTGTGGTGTACCACATCATCTTTTCATCGAAGATGCCCGCATGGGAGATGAAACAGTCGAAGAGGTCCCCGTGTATGCCCATCATGTTGTATACGCTGAATCCGCCGTATGATGCGCCCACGCCGGCAACCTTGCCGCACCACTGCTGTGCCTTCGCCCATTTTGCGGCCAGCATATAGTCCTGCATGTTAAGTCCCTGGTAATCACCGCTTATCTGCTCTTTCCACTCCTGGCCGAAGCCGCTGTCTCCGTGACGGTTAGGAAGCAGCACCACATAGCCCTGCTGTGCCATCAGATAGAAGTTCCAGCGGTAGCTCCAATGCTGGTCCAGTGATGTCTGGGGACCGCCGTTGAACATCTCCACAACCGGGAACTGACGTTTGCCGTCAAAGCCGGCAGGATAGAGAACCCAGCAGTAAAGATTTTCTCCCTGAGGGGTTTTGATGCAAATCTGCTCTTGCTTCACAGGGTTCAGCTGCTCCAGTATCGCGGTATTCTCTTCGCTGATTTGGGTGAGGGTGGCCTCCGGCTGCTCGTCCTCGCATGCGCATATGGCAATGCGTGCCAGCTCTGTAGGCATCATCATGTTGCAGTATGATGTAAGAAGCTCGTAGTCACCGTCTTCGCCCTCCAGAACGACAAACGGAGCGTCTATGCTCTGCAGCCACTGTGCAGGTGTTAGCCTGTGTATGGCCGATCCTCCAACGGCAGGGAAGCGGTTAAGGCCGTCCTTTGCATCGGCATCAAGGTCTGCATAGCACAGCGAACCTATGGCGTCTATTGTGCTTGGGAAGATGATTCCGCGGCCCGATGGAAGCCAGGTGAGACCCGATGCATCGTATGTGAAACCGCAGGTGAGTTCGCGTGTTGTGCCCTCGGCCATGTTGCGAAGCAGGATTCTCTGGCGGTCGGCCTCATAGCCGTCGCGCTCCATGCTCACCCATGCAAGATAGTTGCCGTCCGGGCTGAATACAGGGTCTGTGTCGTAGCCGCCATCCACCTTGATGTCGCTTGTTTCGCCGGTCTCCACATTGTATAGATATATGCCGCAGTTTGTGCTGAAGGCATACTCTATGCCCATTTTCTTGCGGCAGCTGTATGCAATGTATTTGCCGTCCGGGCTCCAGCTAAGCTGCTCCACTCCGCCGAAAGGCTCTGTTGGCAGCTCCCATGGCTCGTCGGCGCCAAGAAGGTCTGTGCTGTTTTCCCTGCTTATTGTCTCTACTCCAAGCTGCGCAATGTATGTGCGCGGAGTCTCTGTAACCCAGTGGTCCCAGTGGCGGTACATCAGGCCGTCGGCAATATAGGCCTGCGCCTTGTCCAGCGCCGGATTGATGTCCTTAGGGCCTTTTACCGGGCCGGCTATGGTGCTTATATACATTACTTTGCTCTGGTCCGGGGAAAGCTTGAAGTCTCCAATGCCCTCTGCCACGTTGCTAAGTTTCTGCTTGCGGCCAAGTTTGTCGCCCTTGAATGCGGCCTTGTACAGCTGGCCTCCCTGGAGGAAGTAGATGTATCGGCCGTCATTGCTCCAGCGTGCGTTGTTTATGCTGCGGCCTTCGCGTGTAAGCTGTTTCCTTCCGCTGCCATCGGCATTGCATACATAAAGGTTGCGGCAGCTGCGGTTCTGCTCCACATCGGTGTAGCTTACCCCGAAGAGTATCAGCTTTCCGTCCGGAGACAGCTGCGCATCGCCCAGACGTCCCAGGCTCAGGAGGACCTCAGGGGTCATTATGCCGTCTTTCACTGTCAGTTCACTTGCGCCTATGTAGCTTGGGCGCTTTCCTGCAAGTTCTTTTGCAATTTGCATGTGTTTTCCAACAACAAATGCGATTGCAAGGAGAACACCCGCTACAATCGCAATTCTTAAAGATTTCCTATTCATTTGCTTAAGTTTATTTCAGACTTGCCTGAACCGCCTCCAGGGCCTCGAAGCTGCCAAGATCGCTCCATGTGAATGTGCATGGGATCATGAAGATGTCGTTCGATTTCTCCATTACGGCATAGTCGATGGAAATCTTCTCGCACTGCGGGAAGTACACCTTAAGTGCCTGTTTCTCATCGGCGTTGTAGATATGAGGCTCTATCTTGTCCATCTGCTCCATAATCTGCGGAGCGTATTTGCGAAGCTGATAGTCTATTGTCTTCTGGTTCCATACGAAGATACCCGCATTCCAGAAATAGTTGCCCTTGTCCAGATACTCCTGTGCAACCTCCACGCTTGGCTTCTCTTTGAAACTTAGGACTTTCTTCACAGGGCGGATAACCGTTTTGCCGGCCTCTATGTAGCCGTATTCCGTTGCTGGACGGCTGGGCACGATTCCAAGGGTTACTATGCGGTTGCTGTCCGATGTGAAGTCCAGCGCTGTCTTGATTGTATCCACAAAGATGTCGTTCTCTGCGATATAGGCGTCCGATGGGGTTACAACTATGTTGACGCCGGGGTAGTGCTGTGCTATTTTGGTGCAGGCGTATGCGATGCATGGGGCTGTATTACGCGCCTCGGGCTCTGCAAGGATGTGGCTTGGCTTGATGCCCGGAACCTGTTCGCGTATATAGCGTATGTACTTCTCCGATGTAACCACCCAGAAATTCTCAATGGGGCAGATTGGGAGGAAACGCTCTACTGTAAGCTGAATCATTGTCTTGCCGCACTTCAGCAGATCAATAAACTGTTTTGGTCTTTCCGGAGTGCTTATTGGGAACAGGCGTTTTCCAATACCGCCCGCCATAATTACTACGTGTGTGTCCATTATATAGGTTAAGTTTTTTAAATTCAAATGCTTATAGTTCGAATTTGTAGACGAAGCCAAGGCTGATGGTCATCATGCGGCTCTTGTCGCTGAAACGTTTGCCGCTTTCGCTGCCGCTTATGATTTCATTGTTTATCTCATCCACAAGCGAAGGCTTGATTATGCCCATGAAGTCATAGCTGAAACGGAAATCAAAAGCGAAACCTTGGAAGAATTCATATGATATTCCCGCAGAGATGCCCACGTTGAAAGGACGTACATAACTTCTCCTGTCTGTTTTTATGGTTTCGAACTTGTTTCCTGCCTCGGGGTCGTAAGAGTCACTTTTGATATTCACGTCCTCGCTGAATTTGTCGTAGGCAACCACGTTGAAATTGAATTCCGGGCCCAGTTTGAACTCCAGACCATTGTCCGAAATCCTGTACACGAGGTATAGCGGAACATCCACGAAGCCAAGTTCCAGATTGTAGCGGGAGGTGAGATAGTCGCTGTATGCAAGGCTGTTTGTGCGGTCCGAGTGTCCTTTTCCCGTGTATAGCACATCGGCCTGTATCAGGAAATGCTCGTTTAGATTGTAGTCCGCGGAAATACCTGCATAATAGCTCATGTGAGGTATGACCTTCTCGTTGCTAAGCAGGACAGAGCCGGGGATCCAACCGCCTGTCAAACCCACCTTGGGGCCTATTCTGAAGTGATGCGCCTTGTCTATCTTACGGGCGTCTGCCATGCCTGTTGCCATAATCATGGCTGCAAGAACTGTTAAGATATACTTTTTCATGCTGATAATAATTTTTCCATTTTTGTTCCGCGGCTGCCCTTCACAAGTATGGTGAAGCCTTTCACCTCGTGCTGTGCCATATACTGCGCCGCTTCGTCCGATGTTGTGAAGCAGAGATATCGGCTGTCTTTGTTGACGGCGGCAAACTCCCTGCCCACAAGTATCACAAGCTCTGCGCCGGTCTGCGCAATCTTCTGCAGCACTTTTTCGTGCTCTGCGGCCGATTCAGCGCCAAGCTCCAGCATATCGCCCAGGAAGAGAGCCTTGTGCTCTGCCTCCACCATGCCGAAGTTGTCCAGCGCCGCCGCCATCGAGGACGGGTTTGCATTGTATGCGTCCACTATGTAGGTGTTGCCGTCTGCCTGCAGCATCTGGGAGCGCTTGTTGGTTGGGGTGTAGGCCTCAATGGCCTTTATGGCCGCTTCCGTGTCCACGCCGAACTCCCTGCCCACTGCAATCGCTGCAAGTACGTTATCGGCATTGTATGAACCCACAAGCTGTGTGTTTATGCCGTAGGTCCTGCCATCGGCCTGTATTGTCATCCTGAGGAAAGGCTTCTCTGCGCTTGGGGGCAGAATCTCGGCCTTCTGTATGCTGCGGCCGTATCCTATGGTCTGAAGGCCTGCGCGCTGCAGTGCCATTTCCTTCAGATCAGCAGAGTCTTCGTTCACGAAGCATTTGCCCTGCACGCCAAGAATATAGTCATACATCTCTCCCTTGGTGTTCTTTACACCCTGGAAACTGCCGAAGCCCAGAAGGTGCGCACGGCCAACGTTTGTTATCAGACCGAAATCCGGATGCGCAATGTCCACCAGCTCCTTGATGTCGCCGGGGTGCGATGCGCCCATTTCCACAACAGCAAACTGCGTGTCCCCGCTCATCTGAAGCAGGGTGAGTGGTACACCTATATTATTATTGAGGTTGCCCGCTGTTGCTGTGAGATTGTATTTTGTGCCCAGAACGGTTTTCACCAGTTCTTTGGTTGTTGTCTTGCCGTTGGTGCCTGTGAGGGCCAGCATCTTTATGCGTCTGCCTTCATTCAGGGTGTGCTCCCTGTGGTAGCAGGCAAGCTGCTGAAGTGCCGCCAGGGTGTCCGGGAAGGGGAGCATGCGCGGGTTTTCGGACGCCGCTGCATCGGAGCCTTCGCTTACTACGGCATATGCCGCTCCGTCTTCCAAAGCCTTGGCTGCGAAGAGGTTACCGTCGAAATTCTCTCCCTTCAGAGCAAAGAAAAGCTCTCCGCCGGCAATGTTTCTGCTGTCGGTGCTTATCCTGTTTCCGCATTCAAGGAAGATTCTGTGAAGATCCGCTATTGTCATGATATCCGCCTTTCAGAACTTACTTTGTGCCGGTGCTGCCGAAGCCTCCTTCTCCGCGCTGCGTTTCGTCCAAAGATTCAACTTCCTCCCATTCCACCTGGTGATATTGTGCGAAAACCATCTGGGCAATCCTTTCTCCAGGGTTAATCACAAAGCTTTCGTTACTGAGGTTCACAAGGATAACCTTCACCTCTCCGCGATAGTCCGCGTCTATGGTCCCGGGGCTGTTCAGCACTGTGATTCCGTGCTTTGCGGCAAGGCCGCTGCGTGGACGCACCTGAGCTTCGTACCCCTCCGGAATTGCAAGATACAAACCTGTAGGCACCATTGTGCGCTGCAGGGGTTCCAGGGTTATCGGGCTGTCTGTATTGGCCTTCAAATCCACACCTGCAGACATTTTTGTTGCATAGGCGGGGCAGGGCCACTGGGATTTATTTACTATCTGAACCTTCATAAAACGAGTAAAGCGTGCAAAGATACGAATTTTTTAGTAATTTTGTCTCCTAAATTTTACCATATGAATTTTTACAAAAAATCTTTTGCAGGCAGGTTGAGTTTGAAAACGGTACTTATCGTATCGGCCCTGTTCATCGCAACCCTGGTTGTTGTTGCCGTGGCAGGCGGGCGTATGATGAGGAAGAGTTCCGTGCAGTATTCCAACCAGAGTATCACCAGTTCCAGCCTGGAGGTCCGTTCCAAATTTGACTCCGTTGTGGAGATTACAGATGCCATCGGCCGTACTGCAAATGAGTTTTACAAGAAGCAGTCCAAGGTGGATACCACAAGCATTTTCAATCTTCTGGATGAGGTGCTTGCCGCTTCCCCTTTCATCACCGGCACCGGTTTCTATTTCGAGCCCCACAAATATGACAGGAAAAGCATCTATGCCGGAATCTATGCCTACAGAGACGAGATTACGAAAGGCATTTCCTATGAGTGGGACGACGACGAGTCTTTCATAGAGGACGGCTGGGACTATTTCTCCGAGGAATGGTATGCCCGCGTGCGCAAAACCGGCGAATCCGGCTGGACACCTCCCGTTGTGGAGTATATGACCACCTACTACCAGAGGATCGTAACCTATTCTTTCCCTCTTTTCGATGACAAAGGAGGTCTTATAGGTGTTTTCGCCACAGACCTTTCCATGGACTGGCTGGCAGACTATCTTGTGAAATCAAGGCCTTACGAAAATTCCAATGTGGTGATTGTGGACAAGAACAGCGATTTCATATGCAATCCGATGTCCGACAAGCCGGATGAAGGCAATGCCATGAAGGATATATTCGTGCCGGGTTTCAAGAAGGTGGACCGTTTTGTTCCGTCGGACGAGATGGAAAACTGCTATGTTGCATATGACGGCATGAAGGGAGCCTTTGTAATCTCCCAGAAGCTCACCGATGACTGGTTTATTGCGGTTGCCGCACCTTTCAGCGAATGTCTGAAAGACCTGTACAGGCTGTGGAGCTATCTTGCTGCGCTGCTCGTCATAGGCCTGGTGCTCATGTATTTCCTCACAAAGAAAATTATCCATCAGGAATCACGCCCGCTGGAGGACTTTGCCAATGCGGCATCGAAGATTACTGACGGCCGTTTCGATGTTCCTATCCCGGAGGTGGACACGGAAGATGAAATGAAGAATCTGGGAGACGCCCTCACATATATGCAGGTGTCCGTTACCAATTATATATCGGAGCTGAGGTCCACTACCGAGGTGAAGGAGAGGATGCGAAGCGAGCTTAACATCGCCAACCGAATCCAGGCCCAGATGCTTAACAGGAATTACCCTGAACTTGGCGGGGCAGGCATCTATGCAGACAGTATCCCGGCCAAGGAGGTGGGAGGCGACCTGTATGATTTCTATGTAGACGGCAAGTATCTCTATTTCATCCTTGGTGACGTTTCCGGAAAGGGCGTGCCTGCAGCCCTGCTCATGGCCATCACCATTGCGGTTTTCCGTTCTTCAAAGAATTCCAACCTGCGCATATCGGATATTGTCTCAAATATCAACAATACTTTTGCCGAGAGTAACAACGATCTTATGTTCGTAACTGTCCTTGCCGGCAAGCTGGATATGGAAACCGGCCATCTGGTGTACTGTAACGGCGGCCACAACCCTATGCTTCTTGTTGGTCCTGACGGCACAGCCAATTATGTTAAATGCAAGGCCGATGTTGCCTGCGGTATCATGGAAGGCTTCCAGTTCCACGATCAGGAGATTGATATCCAGAAGGGTTCAACCCTGTTTGTATATTCTGACGGTGTAACGGAGGCGGAACGCGCAGACAAGGCTCAGTACAGCGAGGAGCGCTTTGCCAAATGGGCCGAAGACAAGTGCAAAGACGGCACCCTCAGCTGCCGGGAACTTGTTGAGTGTCTGGAGAAAGATGTAAAGGACTTTACCGACGGAAACGAGCAGAGTGACGATATCACGGTTGTCGCCATCAAATACTAGAGGGCGGCAGGCACAGGGGCCTGCTGCTTGGTGAAGTTCATAAGGATTGTGTTCTGGCCAAGCATGTAGTTGTACTCTATATCCTTACACATAACGTTCACAAGGAGCAGCGATATATCCACATCCTCTCCTTCGGCGTAAGATTCGGCGGCGGACTTGTTGTACTCCTTTATGGGGTTGAACGGTTCGCCGGCGTCTTTTATGCTAACCTTCACGCTGTCTTCAAGGTTGCGTATGCATACGTCAAACATATATTCCTTGTCTTTGATGCCCATGTTCTTGTTCACAAGGTTCATCACTATCTCCTCGCAGCAGATGTTCACGCTGTTGGTGATGCCGGGATCTATGTTCCTGCTTTCCATATATTCGGCGATATTGCGTATCACAATGTCTCTGCCTTCAATGGTGTATGGGACAGACTCCATGAAGAAATCGCTGTTGTCCTCTTTCGGAATAAGGTAATAGCCGTTTTCCTTCTTGTGACGCCTGCTGTACAGAATACTTCCTATGGCGTCCAATATCATTATGCCAAGGCCGGTAAATGTGAAGGCGGCGAACATGTGCTGCGGATGTGTGAATGAGGTCAATACCATTGCCGCAAGGCTTATTCCCATTAAAGAGAAGTATGTTATTGATGCCTGTGTGGAATCTTCCAGGGTTTGGTGCAGATAGAACTTCAGAAGTAGGAAGTTCATAGGCAGGTTGAAAAGCACTAGGCAGCGTATGGCCATCAGTGCGTCCGGATCCTGGGTCATGTATCCGCCGCCGAAGATTATAAGTATCGCCTGCGGATAGATAAGGCTTAGTATCATAATCGGAAGCAGAATCAGCAGGGATGCCTTTGCGCACTGTCTGGTTATGTACAGCAGACCGCTCATGTCTCCGCATCCGGCCATTGTTCCGCCTATGATAAGCAGCATGGTGCCACCCAGATAGTCCATTGCCATGATTACGATGCTAAGCACCTGGAATGCGGCACTCCAGAGGAAGAGGGCATCGGAGCCAAGCTTGTTCAGAACCAGGGAGTTGGCAATGACCGTGAATACCGCCATTGTTACGTAGGGGATTACGTATGATGTTCCGTGATAGAGATTTTCCTTCACCAGTGAAAAGAAAGATTTGCCAGGCAATTCGAAGCGGAAAGATGTTTTCCTGTTTGTAACTACAGGCAGCAGAATAAGAGCCTGAATGATGTAGGCCGCAACGTCGGAGTAGGCCACAACTTCCACTCCCATTTGGAAATAATACATCAGAATCACGTCTATGAGCACATCTATTGCCGCCGCTATTCCGCTTGCAAGGGCAATTCTCATAGGGTTGCTGTAAAAGCTGGCTATGATTATCATGATTCTGGCCATGCTCATCGGCAGCCACTCATATGAGAAGATTCTCATGTATATGTGCAGGTCGTTGAACAGATCCGGATTGTTCATGCACAGATACCCAGTGATTTTTTCAAGGTATATATTGAAGAGCACGGACATGACTACGATTGCGAAGGCCGTGAATACGAAGGCGACGCTTATTATGCGCCTTGCCTTGCCGAATTCCTGGTTTCCCAGATATCTGGATGCCGGAATGGCGCAGCCCGACACCATCAGAAGGATAAGGCCGGTGGCTATGTTTTCCACCGGAATGGCCAGGTCCAGCGCAGCGAAGGGCATCGGGCCCAGAAAATGGCCCACAAGCACCATGTTCATGCTGGCGCACAATTGCTCTGCCACCAGCGTGATAAGCATTGCAATCAGGTATGTTCTGAAGCCTTTGGAAATAATGAAGGTGGCTCTGTTATTCATCTTTAATGTCGTTTAGGTCCATGTATCTGTCTTCGAATTCCACGTCGAAGCCAATTTTCTGCACATATTCCTCCAGATGTGCTGCAAGAGCTATGCACAACTGGTGGAAATCTCCGTGGCAGCGCCCGCTTTGAAGGAAACTTCCAATCATGTCCAGGATAAGGCTTAAGTCGTCTTTGATGCCCGGGAATGAGTGGTAGGGAATGTAATATGAGAACACCAGAAATGCAGCCGCCTTTCTAAGGAATGGGGCTCTGGCGTCGTTGTTGTCTATCTGAGGTACGCTGCTTGGCGCCGTGCTTGTGTCGGCTATGAATTGCAGGCATTCCTGCAGGCTGTGGCTGTCATCGGCAAAATAGGCCATTACCATATCCCTTTTCCGTATCATGTCATTTTCCGATGCGGCGTGGGTGGGAATGTCTCCGGCGTGCCAGTGTTCCATTGTGAACAGGGCGCCCGGACAGCATGGGTCCAGTGCCAGTTCTATGCGATCTTCCAGCCTTGTGATAAGTCTTGGGTAGGTTCTGCATACGGAAGGCATGCTGTTCATGCCATAACGCTCCTGTATGCTGCAGAGGTGGTGGTGAAGAAATACGCAGTTGCCGTCTTTGTCGCGGTTCAGGTGACAGCCGTCCTT
Source organism: Bacteroidales bacterium (assembly GCA_024401715.1). GTDB lineage: Bacteria > Bacteroidota > Bacteroidia > Bacteroidales > UBA932 > Cryptobacteroides. The sequence continues at coordinate 294 of JAKSKO010000033.1, read as the reverse complement.
GTCGTAAAACACGTAATTCCTGATGTCTCCGCCCCTGCCGTCTATATTGTTCCAGTCTTCACGCTTGCCAAATTGTTCCTCCTCCCACCTGAAATAATTGATGCGGTAGGACAGGCAGCAGTTCATGGGGCAGTCTTGCGCCAGACAGTGATAAGCCTGAAATTGTGGATATGAAACGTATTTCATCTCAACTGCATTTTTTATATATTCCAAAAAAGGATGACTTTCGCCATCCTTTCTTGTGCTCCCTCAGGGGCTCGAACCCTGGACCCCAACATTAAGAGTGTCGTGCTC
>JAKSKO010000032.1 GCA_024401715.1 Bacteroidales bacterium | reverse complement strand
ATTTTCCATCCGCTTGTGCAGATGGGAGAGAAGATGACGCAGACCGATGCCCAGAATTTGGAAACTATTGATTATCAGGGAAATGACGAGATTTCGGCCTTGGTTGTGTCCTACAATACCATGGTTAGGGAGTTGCGTGAAAGTACCGGAAAGCTGGCCACCGCGGAAAGGGACAAGGCCTGGAGCGAGATGGCGCGTCAGGTTGCCCATGAAATCAAGAACCCTCTTACGCCTATAAAGCTGGAGATACAGCGCCTGCAGCGTCTGAAATCCAGGAATACTCCGGACTGGGAGGATAAGTTCGATTCCGTGTCGTCCGTCATTCTGGAGCATATAGACATATTGTCCCAGACGGCAAATGAGTTCAGCACCTTTGCAAAACTGTATTCCGAGCCGTCCACACAAATAAATCTGGACAAGGTTCTGAAAGAACAGATTATGCTTTTCTCCAACAGGGATGTGCCAATCACCTACCTGGGTGAGGAGAATACAATGATAATGGGCCCTAAGCCTCAGCTGATACGCGTCTTTGTGAATCTGCTGTCCAATGCACTCCAGGCTGTGGAGGGCATGGAAAATCCAAAGCTGATGGTGAGCCTTCGCCGCTCGTCTGCCGACGGAATGTGGGATATCGTTGTCGAGGATAACGGCCCGGGCGTATCGGAAGAGAACCAGAGCAAACTCTTCACCCCTAACTTCACAACAAAGAGCAGCGGCACCGGCCTTGGCCTTGCCATCTGCCGCTCCATTGTTGACCGTTGCGGTGGCCGCATCTCCTACAGCCGCAGCTTCTCCCTTGGCGGCGCCTGTTTCACCGTCACCCTCCCTGCAATGGCCGAATAGCCTCCCTTCCACGTGAAAAAGGCGGGCCAGACATGCCTCATTCGCGATTGTTGGAAATTGTATCCACAAAAAAGGCCGTTTTTGTGGACAGAAACATCAAATTACCCGTTCTGTCCACAAGGAAGGCCATTTTTGTGGATAGAAAGCTGAAATATCGGCGAAACAATGACCCGGACTTCCTTTTCACATCAATGATCACTTGGGCTTATTCATTAATGTTACAAATTTAAATGAACTTTCTTTACTTAATTGTATTCCCCCAGTTTTTCAAGAATTTGTTGGGCTATGCCGGCGGCGTCACCCACCGGTTGTGAGATGTAGCTGCCTTGAGGCTTGTCCCACCAGTCATGTTCAAAGGCCGTTACTTTCCGGTTATAGATATCGTATTGCTGTTCATCCCAATCCAGGCCGTTCCGGACACAGGAGCGCACAGCCTCGAAAAACATTGCATAACGAGGCTTGTAGTAGTCGCGGACAAGTCCGTTCAGGGCTCTCGCGGCATAATCATTCAGAATCATGTTGCTGTCGCTCCATGACGTGATGAGATTTCTTGCGTTGCGCTCGAAATAAAGTTTCTCATCGGAATCTTTTCCCCAATATCTTGCATCGGATATCCACTTGCCGAGAAGGAAAAAAGAGTCTGCTGCAAGGATGTTGTCCAGGTGGTCCAGAATGTCAAGCATGTCTGCACTGAGCCTGTCCATGCGGTCAAGATCCCGGGCATGATAAGCCTTGTCGTATTCGCCTTTCAGCTCGTTGAAACGGTTTGAAAGCCATTGGCGCATAAGATTCACGACATCAAAACTGTATGCGGGACCGGAACCATCGGCCCTGAGAAACTGTTTCATGGTTCTGAGAAGTACGGCGTTGTCATACGGGATATCGGCAGTGGCGTAACGTGTCTTGGATTTGCCTATGTTAGGGCGGTGACACAACAAGGATGATTGTCCGGTGGCGGTTGGACCGATATACACGCTGTCCATAAGCGCGGTCCATGCCCCTGCTGCCTTCGCCGAATTGCTTCGGGTACGGCAATTTGCCAGATATCCGGCCAGACTTTCGGCTTTCTGGGGCTTTTCCCATGCCTGGGACAGCACGAACTCGTATATATAGGGATTGCAGTCAAGACCCTCCAGCGTGCAGCCTATGCCGCTGAAATTGGCCACACCCTCTTCCTTTATGCGCGAGAGCTTGTTCTGGATATCGGCAGGAACACCGCAAAGATTGGTGTTGCCGCCGAAATTGCCGAGATAACACCAGATGAACGGAACGCCGAAGAAGGCGTTGGTGCTCTCCCATACCTCTTTCTTGTCACAATAGTAGTCGAGTATCAGCTGCCTTTCTTTCGGGAAAGAACTGAGATAGGCGTCCACGCGTTCATTGTTCCAGTATTTGCGTGCGTTGTAGAAGAGCCAGCCCATCTGCAGCCACACCGCATCGGGGTCAGCCTGCGATATGGATTCATAAATCTGACGGCTTACTCTGGCTAGATATTGTGGGTCCGAAGACGGAGGCATCACTTCGTTGAAAATGTCCACGCCGTAAACGTGATCCGTGCCATAGATCTCAGACTCCTTGCGGATGAAGCGCTCCTGAATCTCTGAAAAGAGCGGGCTCATTGGATCGAGGAAACTGCAGCCCATATCGCCCGTGAAACCGGACCACCCTCCCAGTTCGGAAAGAGGGGCGTCGGGATAGACACTCTTTATTTCACGAGGCACATGGCCGTTGAAAGCCGGAAGAACCGGGGTTATGCCAAGGCTGCGTTCACGCTCCACGATGAGCTTCTGAAGATCAAGCTGGGAATCGAGCCATGATTGGGGAAGAGGTGAAAACCACCTGTCAACGTTCTGCATCCTGTGCCACGGAAGATGTGCGGGACCGGTGAAATAGTCTCTGACCTGGGCGTCCGTCAGGCCCATTTCGGTCCAGATCTTATACCATATGGACTCCTGTCCTGTGATTGCCAGAGCCATGTTGACGCCATTGAGCGCCATCCAGTCTATGAAATGGGACCAGTCTTCCCACTGCCACCATGGCATGGTGTAGCCGAAGGTGCAATAATTAAGGAAGAAACGTTTGGAAACTGTTGCATTGATGGTGACACCCTCGCCTACCGATGGAAGTTTTGATGGAAGGATCAGCGGATCCGATGCCATCCAGGAGTAGTTGCAATGGCAATAGTTTTTGAGGTAATAGCCCAATCCCGTGGCCATGCTGCCGGCATTGTTGCCCTCTATCTGAACTTTCGAGCCCTTTTGGGAGAGGGCGAAACAGTCTTGCTGCGCCGCGCGGGTGCTTTTCTTGAAAACAATCTGCCTTGAGGCTTTTTCTCCCATCACCCTGCGTGAAAGGGCCATTGCAGCCTGACAGTCCGCATCGGTGGCGGCAAAAAGTGCGCTGCACATAAACAGCGAAAGCAGCAGAATCCCTATCTTTTTCATGCGCCTATTTCACCAGAATCTCGTCAATGCACATTCTTGATTCCTGGCCCGGTCGCAGGTGGTTCTGAGGGCAGTTGCCCGCGCCCTCGAGAGATATCCTTATCTGGGAGGAGGTTATTCCGTCAAGGTCGAAGATCACATCTTCTATGAAATTGCCCTCCTTGAAAATCTCCGCCGGGGTGAAGTGCTTCTCGGCCACCTGCCTGAAGACGGAATCACGGTCTGCAATCTCTATCCTTATGCTCTTGGGCTTGTGTATGGCCATGCCGTAATTCGTAAGACAACCCACAGTCACGCTGCTGATCTCCGTAGGTTCTTTCAGATCCACGACGAAGGTTCTGCCAGAATTGCCCCAGTTGCACCACTCGAAATCACTCTGCCTAAGGCTGCCTCTGACACCGTTGGTGAGCAGATTTCCGGCCTCTTTGTCATCAATGATGTCTTTTCCCGTAGATAGGGAGTGGAGGATAGGCACGGTGAGGGTCTTGCCAGCCTGATTTCCGTTGCCGAAGAATGTGGCACAGCGGATTTCCTCCGCATCGGTCACAACTATGGGTTCCGTATACAGGGCGGAAGTCTTTGAAGGCTCTGTTCCATCGCTTGTGTAGCGGATTTCCACATCAGGTCTGATGCACTCCAGAGTCACCTCCACGGCATCTTTCACAGTGGATGAAGGGCGTACGGTGTGCTGGATGTTGTACATCGATTTTGCATAGACTACGTCTTTTTCATCGAGGTGGGCGTCATAATTGTCCACCGCCGAAAGAAAGCGTTCCCAGTTGCTGTATCCTTTAGGACACCATGCCCTTTCAGCCACTGCGGCTAGGCGCGGGAACAGCAGATAGGTGGCGTCATCCGTGCTGTTGCAGAATTCAGTCCAGAGCGAGCCTTGGATACCCATGAGAAGATCTTCGTAACCTTCTGCCCAATTCTCGGCAACAGGTTCGTAGTCGTAGATATCCTTGAGAGTATTGTTGCCGAAATATGTAAGCGGTTCCAGCCACTGAGGACCCTGATATCGTATAAGGTAAGTAACCCTGGCCGGAGTCATGACAAAGCGATGGCCCTGGGCTGCAGCTTTTAATGCGGCATTGCCATAGCCCTGCCAACCGAATATAACCGCATCCTGAGGAATTTTGCTATTCGTAACCTCATCCCATCCCATCATGGTCTTGCCTTTTGACATCACAAACTGATTCATCTGCTGCATGAACCAACCCTGGAGTTCTTCTTCATTCAGCAGGCCTTCCTTTTTAATCCTGGCCTGGCACAGAGGACATGTCTTCCAATGCGTCTTCCATGCCTCATCGCCTCCGAGATGCATATACCTGCTTGGAAACAGATCCATCACTTCTTCCAGAATATCTCGAACGAACTGGAGCGTCCTGTCATTTCCCACACAGTAAATGATATCAGCATTGCTGCCACCTATTCCGGGAAGCACCCCGATGAATTTCTTCACCGTAGGACAGGCAAATTCCGGATAACTGGCCAGAGCAGCATTCGAATGGGCCGGCATATCGATCTCGGGGATAATCTCTATCTGACGCTCTGCCGCATAGGCTATGATTTCCTTCATCTGTTCCTGTGTATAAAAGCCTCCTACGGGTGTAGGCTCATTCGCCGACGGGTTTCTCCTGTCCGGGAACGGAATATCACCGCGATCCACTCTCCACGCGCCAACCTGAGTCAAACGAGGGTACTTTTTTATCTCCAGTCTCCATCCGTTGTCATCAGAAAGATGAAGATGGAGTTTATTTAGTTTAAGCATGGACATGCAATCTATAACTTTCATCATATCCTGCACAGGCATGAAGTATCTTGCCACATCAATCATGACACCCCTGTATTCAAATCTCGGACTGTCGGAAACACTCATTGCCGGCACTGTCCATTTTACGCCGCGGCAGTATTCCTTTGAGTCTATTTTCGAGGGAAGAGAGAGTCTGAGAGTCTGGAAAGCATAGTAAAAACCGGCATTGTCCGATGCCCTGATAGTGATTTTCTTCGAATCGACATCCATCTGATATCCCTCATGCGGCTGGGACGGGTCAAAGATCAACCTGACCTGAGCGCGCGCATCACCTGAAGAAACTTCCGGCACGAAAGAGGCTGGCACCTGGAAAAGAGCGGCGAAATTTCTGGCCACAGCCTCCTGGCTGCTATTCTCCACAGATATCACAGTACTCCGTTTGAATTCGAACATTCCCCTGCCCAAACTTATTGATGAAGGAGCCGGAACAATCGCCGCATCATAATGCTGGCATGAAGCAGCCAGAAGAACAACTGCCGATAGTATGATATTTCCTGTGATAACGCGGATGAGTCTTTTCATGGTATTTGTTTGATTGGCACCTGGAGCGGATATCACTCCGCACCAGGTAAAAGGGAATTTTTAGAACATCTTGGCTGCAGCGTTGACAGGAGCCTGTGATGCGTCGTAATACTCGTTGGCCCAAACTCGGATCCAGTCTATCTCGAGGCGTGGAGTGAGTTCGCTGGTAATACTCTGCTGGTAGGTAAGATTCAAGAATGCTGGATCCGCCCAATCATCCGTCGCAGGATTTGCACCTGTCCAGCTGTCAGCAAGACCAGGGGTGATGAGCAGGCTGAAGCCCTTAGGGTTCTTTTCCTTGCAGAACGGCCAGTTCTGAGGATCAGCATAATCACTTGCCTTGAACTCGTTGGTTGTGTAGCCGTTGATACCTGTGCGTACGGTTGTGGCGTCCACAATCTCCACCCAGTAGATATTCCAGTTGCTGACATCGTCCAGTTTGCGGTTTTCCGTAGGGTTGTGATGTCCGCTCTCGGCATCTACGCCCCAGTGCAGAGTCTGATGCATTGTCTGTTTTGCATTCTCCACATCGTCGATGAACACAGGGTTTTCAAAAATATCGATTTCACCGCATGTAGGCCAATCCACGCCATTATTGTTGCTGTTACCCATAAGCCATACCGCATAGTTGAATCCCTTTACCGCTCCACGGACGCGGGCACGAACCTCCAGACGTGTTCCCTCAACAATGGAAACTGTGTTCTGCATGGTGGTGTTGATGCTCTTGTTACCGTACATAGCACCGCCGCTATAGCTCTTCGAACCACCTGTCTGGGCAGCGCGTGTCTCTTTGCAAGCCCACATGCGCAGAATACCCTCGTTGGTTACGTCTGTATATTTGGTGTTGGCAACAGCCATGTTTGCCTCAACTGACTTGGTTGCCTGCTCTCCCCAGCCGTTTGCAACGGCAACAGGGTGGATGCCACCGCTCAGCGCGCCGCGGCTGAAGCTCCATCCGTCAATTGCGTGGAACTCGTATGCACCTGCAAGGGTCCAGCCCTGCTCAGCAATCTTGGCATTAGGGTGTGCAGAACCCACACCATGTTTGGCAGAAGAAGTCATTTCCACACCCTGAGGTGAAGGACATGCAGGCCACATTGCCTTTGTATTCTTGGAGAAGAACGGCATGTCAGGGTCGTCGTAAACCCAGTGCTCGTCATTGAGCCTGTCACCGCGCTGGGTGTCGCAGTCAAGACGCTCAAGGGTGAAGGATTCGGCCATGTATTTACTGTCGTTCTTGACAGTGGCGGTGAAGTCCACAAAAATGTCGCTATAGTATTCATCGCCATCTTTGGCAGCTTTCACAGCGCAGTAGCCTGTACTTTCTCCCTTGGCAATCACAATCTCCTGAGGAAGAGTCTCGAACCACTGTGCATCTTCCGCTGACACGCTGATTCCGATATGGAGATCTTGCGCAACCGGCACAGGACTGTTTGCCTGAAGTTCGAAGGCCTTGCCCTCGGTGAAATGCATCTCAGTTGAGTCCTTGACACAGAATGTCACATGATATACATCGGTTATGACAATATCCGTAGATGCGCCTTTAATAGGAGTATTCTCTGCCGAAAACCAGAATTTCACCTCATGCTCACCTTCGATGTCAGCATCTGTGATAGGGAAATCCAGAGTGAGTCTCGTGTCGGTTGCGGCAAGCTTGACCTCCATAGGGAATGTCTGGTCAAAGAGGGTGCAATATGCACCGTTCTCGAATGCCTCGACATAGATCGTGAGATCTGTACGTGGTTTGCTGCTTTCGTCCTCCACCACAGCGAGTTCTGCCGTGAGAGTTTCACCTGCAGCAAGATAGGTAGCGTTGTATGTTACCTCAAGTGGTGCGTTAGGCTCCGGATCAACAGGAGGAGTCTCCCTATGACAAGCCGCGAGGCAGAGCATTGAAGCGAGTGTTATAATAATCTTTTTCATAAAATTAGCTTGTTCTATGAGTTGTATCCGAAGTTGTTGTCCGAGTTGCTGATTGCTGCATTCGCATCAATCTCGCTGCTAGGGATAGGAAGAAGAAGGTTCTTCTTGAGGAAGTCTGCAGGAAGGCTCTCTTTGCTGCCGTTATCAAACAGACGATCCAAGAACCTATCCGAAGTTGTGCCATATGTATTGTTGGCATCAATGGTGATATTGTGGGCGTTGTTTCTCAGAAGCAGTTTCTCGAGATATTTAACGCCGCGGATACGCACCATATCATAGATGCAAGGTTCACCCATAAGCTCAAAGAGGCGCTCGAAATAAAGCTTCTCCGTCACCTGCTCTTTGCTGAGAGATTTGCTCCAGTCAGCAGGCTGTGCTGAAACTGTGGCTCCACAGTTGCGTGCGCGATAAAGAACCTCATTTGCAAACTCTACAGCTTTTGGTGTAAGGTCAAGCTCGTTATAGACATCAGCCATGATGAGAAGCATCTCTGCATAGCGATAGATGATAAGATGCTTGTTCGCACGCTGTGCAACCTGACCCTGATCATAGAGTTTGCCAAAGTATGGCCATTTCTCTGCATTGCCCGCAATGGTATACTGGTTCCACATACCTTTTGTAATTGCAGGATACGGACCGCTGTACGTGTCAAGTTCTGCCTTGACAGGGTTGGTAGGGTCGCTGAAGATATCATATGGAAGTTTGAGCATCACAGTAGCAGTTGCAGGCTGCCCTTCAGCTTTGTATGCACGCTTAGGATATGCATAAGTTGAGTCACCGGGACAGAGTTTGTCTCCCACCTGAGTTTTTGGAGCAGGCTGGTTGTTACCATTTCGGCTGCGCCACTGGGTGAGGAAATTCACATCCACACGGGGATCACCGGGATATGTACCATTGTGAAGATCGTAAGAATACTTGGCGACACGGTAAGTACCCCAGTTCACGCCTGATGTCGAAGCCTGTGGAGCGAAACGGTTGCTGCCACGGTTGTAGCACACTGTCGAAGCGGAATTGAAATTGAGCTGGAAGATAACTTCCTTGCTGTTAGCAGCATATTCAGGAGTGTTGTATGGAGCGAAAAGGCCCGCGTAATTGTCTTCCAGAGAGAAGACCTTGCTGGCATAAACGTCATCAAACACAGTCTTTGCATTATTCAGGTTTTCCTCCCTGTTGATGTCCAGCATGGCCATCTTGTAGTAAACCTTGCCCAGGAAAGCTTTTGCCGCCCATGAATTCGCACGACCGGCAGAGGACTTTGCGCTGATTTTTGATGCAGCTATCATATCTTCAACGATAACGTCGAAGACCTCATTTTTCGGAGCACGCGGCATCTCAATACCATCTGATGAAGAAGCTACGGTCTTCAACGGCACATCGCCGAAGAGAGACACCAGATTATAATATGCAAGTCCGCGAAGGAAATGAGCCTCACCCATCATCTGGGTCTTGGCAGCGTCTGAAAGTTGGCTTCGTTCCATACTCTCGAGAAAAGCATTGCATTCGCTGATGACTTTGTACATACCTTTCCATGCACTTGAGACAAGGGCGTTGCCCGGAGTTGCGGCAAGACTTGCCAGATGATCGCCATCATCGCCGTTGCGCTGGCTCCATGCCAGTCCTGATGCCACAAGAGGGACCTCCTGCCACATCTGTCCAAATGCTGTATTTTCGGTCAAATAACCGTAGCAGCCAAGCAGGGCCAGCTCTGCGTTACCCTCTGAAGAGAAGATAACCTGGCTGTTCTGCGAATAAACCGGTTTCTCATCCAGGCATGATGTTGCGGCTGCAAAGCCTGAGAGAATTATTGCACCATATATAAATATTCGTTTCATATTATCTGTCCGCTGTTTTAGAATGTTAAGTTAAGACCGAATACGAATGAACGTGGAGACGGATACGAGCTCATATCCACACCCGGACGGAGACCGTCAAACGCGAATGAGTTGACCTCTGGATCGTAACCGCTGTATTTGGTTACGACGAAAGCATTCTTGACCGATGCCGAGATGGCTATGTTGCGGAATTTGATTCTATCTGTCCACCTTGAAGGGAGAGTCCATGAGAGGGTGATATCAGAGCAGCGCAGATAGCTTGCGTCCTCAACATAACGGTCCATCATGTAATTGCCCACGCTGAATGAAGATGAAGGATAACTGTTGCTGCCATTTTCTGCGGTCCACATACCTTTGTATGCAGCAGCGGAAAGATTGTTTGCACGTATACCTGGAGTATTGATATAACGGTTGTTGGTATTGATAAGATCTCTACCTTGAACACCATTGAAAGATGCTGAAAGCGCAAGACCCTTCCAAGAAACCTTTGTTGAGAAACCGTAGGTGAAATCAGGATTAGGATTGCCTATTATGTCACGGTCGTTCTCGTCTACGACACCATTGCCATCACGGTCAAGGAACTTGACATCGCCAGGAACAGGAGCCTGTCCGTTGAAAAGGGTATAGTAGCCTATCGTACCGTCATCCTTGATATACTTCACGCCGTTGGAAGTGATATCGTCAGCCTGGACAATTCCCTGGGTTTTGTATCCGTAGAAGAGACCCGGAGCCTCACCGGCAAGGAAAATATGCGATACGCCGAAGTGATCGCCAAGGCTGTTGCCGTAGAATCCCACACGCTCTCCGAGACAGCCGAACGAAGTTGGTGCAAGACCCAGATTGGTAATCTTGCTGCGGTTTACACCAATATTGCCGGTGATATTCCAACTCCAATCCTTTGTATCGATCACGTGGGCTGTAAGCGAGAACTCTATGCCTCGGTTAAGCATATCACCCTGGTTGTAGTATGTAGAGGCAAAACCTGCAGAACCAGGAAGCGTACGGCTGATAAGAAGGTCACTGGTATTCTTCTGATAAAGATCCAGAGTACCTGTGATACGTGAATTAAGGAAGCCGAAGTCGATACCGAGGTTCCACGAGGCTGTCTGCTCCCATTTGAGACCGCTATTGCTGAGATTGGTTACGATCATCGAGGTAAGTGCATTTCCGTTGGGATCTGCATAGATGATATCACCGCCGGCATTCTGGCCATACATGGAGAATGTTGTGTACGGATCAATAGCCTGATTACCTGTCACACCATAGCTCAGACGGAGTTTCAACTGGCTCAGCCATTTTGAGGATTCCTTCATCCAGTTCTCCTTGTCCATGCGCCATGCTACTGAAGCTGACGGGAAGTAGCCCCAACGGTTTCCTTTGGCAAATTTTGAAGAACCATCAGCACGGAACGAAGCAGTAATCAAATAGCGGTCGAGGAATGAAACATTCACACGAGCAAGATATGAAAGAAGCTGATAGTCTTTCTGAACAGGCTGCGGAACCTCAATATGACTGGCTTTGCTCAGGCCTTTCTCACGAAGTTCGAAGAAAGTAAACTGGTTACCTATGGTTGTTTCGTTCAGATACTCGTATGCATCATAAGTAACACCAACGGTAGCGTCCAGTTTGGCAATCTTGCCGAAGTCCTTGTTATAGCTGAGGAGATTCTCAATACTGTAGTTGCTCTTGGAAAGATCACTTATAGAGAGCAGACCGTTGTTGTTCATACCCTGATAAAGCTGCATACCATACCAGCGCTTACGGTCCTGAGCAATTATGTTTCCACCTGCGCGGAGGTTATATTTGAGGCCTTCGCAGATGTCCCAACTGAAATTGAGGCTACCGCTGAAACTCTTGTTGAGAGTCTTGTCAACGTAATCATTGATCCAGCTCATTACGGTAGTCCTGTTTTCCGCTGAGAAGTTAGGGTCGCCGTTTGGCATCTCGAATGGAGCATAATCCAAAGCAGTACGGGAAACAGCACCTGTTGCACCGCCGAGGGTGTTACCACCGGCCATCATGTCATTCTGACGAAGGGAGCCGCTGAGCATGAGTTCGAGCTTGGTCTTGCGAGAAAGTTTTGCTGACATGTTCGCACGGAGATCGCCCTGCATCAGAGATGTATTCTTTACAGTACCCTCTATGCTCTTGAAGTTAGCTGACACATAGTATGTAACCTTGTCAGAACCACCATCAACCGAAACATTATATGTATGTGAGAAAGCTGTACGATAGATTTCGTCCTGCCAGTTGCGCTGCTGGATGACATGATAGGTGGACGGATTACCCGGATCATACTTTGAAACCGCATCGCTGAAGATGTAACGGATTTCGTTGCCTACCTTATGGAATTGACGAGCCATAGGATTGCTAACGCGCGAGTTGCGGTAATCAACATAATCTGCAAGGCTGATCATATCCATGAGGTTTGTAGGCTGGGCTACAGTAAAGTTTACGCCCACACGTACACGGGCAGAACCTTCGCGGCCCTTGCGCGTGGTAATGAGAATTACACCGTTGGCACCACGTGAACCGTAAATTGCAGTAGAAGAAGCATCCTTAAGTACCGTAATATCCACGATATCGGCAGGATTCAGTTGTGAGAGAGGATCCTGCTGGATCTGGAAATCGCCGCTGATGCCCGAAGACGAAAACTCGCCGGTAGAAGCCTGCGGGATGTTATCGATGACATAGAGCGGCTGGTTGTCGCCACGAAGAGAGTTGGCACCGCGGATAACCACAGACGATGCAGAACCGACGGTAGATGATGTCTGTCCGACGACCAGACCTGCAACCTTGCCGTCCAGCAGAGCGCTGACAGAATTCAGGGCATTGTCACCATCGCCAGGCTTGATTGTAGAGAGAGCTCCTGTAAGATCACTCTTCTTGGCAGTACCATAAGCCACTACCACAACCTCGTCCAGTACTGAATTTTCGTCCTTGAGGACTACATTCACAACAGCGCGTGAGCCGACACTGACTTCCTGTGACTCGTAGCCGATAGATGAAAATACGAGGACTGACTGTGAAGAAGGCACCGAAATGCTGTAAGTACCATTCCCGTCGGTCATTGAACCGTTCGATGTACCTTTTATTAATATAAAGGCACCTGGAACCGGAGCGTTCTGACTGTCAACGACCGTACCTGTGACGGTTGTCTGTTGCGCATTTGCAGGCATTACGAAAAGTGTGGCTGCCAGGGCGCAAAAGATAAACAGTTTAAAGAATTGCTTCATAAGTTTTGATATTAAGTTGTTTGATTTTTCCTGTTGCAAAGGTACTTTAAATAATAAATAGTGTGCTTTCAGTTTTGACTCAATATATTTCAAAAATCGCTTTTTAATGCAATAGAGTGCTGTAAATTAAATAATTATACCTATTTTTGAAAAAGAAAACGTAGCACGTGAGAAAAATCCTGTCATATTTTCTTTGCATCCTTTGCCTTGTGGCGGCAGCAGTCCCATCTGTGGCCTCGACGCAGAGGGAAAGCTACATATTCAAGAGCATCGGCCATGGTGACGGTTTGCTGAACAGCGTATTCTGCATATACAAGACCCCGGCAAAGGATGCTTGGATAGGAACACAGCTCGGACTCTTCCGTTTCGACGGCAGCAATCTCTTCCGTTATGAAGATGACGGCTTCAACAATAGAAGCTGCTATCAGATCTTCGTGGACAGTGAGGATAATTTCTGGGCCTTGATCGAAAACGGGTTGTACAGATTTGACCGCGACAGGGAGAAATTCACCGTCTGTACAGACAACAGGGGAAGCATTATCGATCAGAGTGTTTTCTCGTACTGCATCTCGGAGAATGAGATTCTTTTTGGCGGCAGAGGCATAATCTGGCGTTACTCTTTCAGTGACCACAGTCTGGAATCATATTACTCCCTACCACGGGAGTACGGCGACTTTGTCATTTCATCGATAAATTTTTATGCTGCGGACAAGATTGTCTGCAGCGGCCAGAATGGAGCCCTGAAACTGGGCCGACGCTCAGACGGGAGCATGTATCTTGACAGCCGCATGTTCAGCGAGACTGTGTCTGCCTGCACTGTGGACAGAAAAAACAGGCTGTGGATTTCGCGATACAACAAGGGAATTGATGTTTTCGATGCTGACGGTACGCTGCTGAAAAGCTACAACAGCGGCAACGGAGGCATAAACAATGACATTGTCCTTTGTCTTGCGGAAAGAGACACACTGATGTGGGCAGGCACTGATGGAGGTGGCATCAATATCATCAATCCTGCAGGCGGGCATAACCAGAGCTTCACCCATATTGCTGGCGACAAGACGTCTCTTCCGGCCAATTCCATCCGCAGCCTGCATGTGGACCACTACAACAATGTATGGGCGGGCAGCGTCAGGGATGGCATCATATGCATCTTCGACAGCAAGATAATAACATATCCGGACACTTTCCCCGGCGGTGACAGGGGACTCAGCAACCCAACCGCGCTTCACCTGTACCAGGATCAGGACAGCCCTTATATATGGATAGGTACCGACGGCGAAGGCCTGAACCGTTATGACCAGGACAGCAAACTGTTCAGGCACTACGGCAGTACCTACGGGATGAAGGTGGCATCCATTGCTTCCTATTCCGACAGATATCTTATGCTGTCCGTATTCTCGAGAGGTCTCTATCTCTTTGACAGGCAGGACGGCAGCGTAAGGGGATTCTCCGTCAACGACGAATTCCTGGACAGACAGGCGAAGAACATGGGCCGAACCGTCAATCTGATGAACGAGGCAAATGGCGGTCTGCTGATGCTGGGACGCAATATGTACAGATGGGATTTCAGAAGAAACGAGCCGGTGGAACTTGGCATTGTGGGCGGAGGTCACGGAAACGACTTCTTCATACCGGTGGGAACCAGCGGCGAAAGTTCATATATTCATGACTCCCACAACATCTATTCGATATCGGACGGAGCAAGAGATGTCATACAGGTCTGTTCCATCAAAGACAGCAGAATAAACGGCGCATGTGTTGACCAGAACGGAGATATCTGGATTGCCTGCAATTCGGGTCTGTACCATTACAAGGCACGCGGAGTGCTGGAAGGCCCTATTGAGAATACGCTCTTCCAGAGCGCATCGGCCGTGATAAGGGATGTAAAGGGTCGCGTGTGGATAGGAGCTGAAAACCGCCTGTATGCCTATCTTGCAGACGAACGGAGTTTCGCCCTGTTCGGAGAATCCGACGGAGCGCCGGCAAACGCCTATATCGGAAAATCGAAACTCTTGACACGTGAAGGAAATGTCTACCTGGGAGGAGTGCAGGGAATGCTGCGCATAGACAGGGATTATATCATCGACAGATCGGAAAGGCCAATCATGCACCTTACATGCTTCAGCGTAGACGGGAACAACTATCAGCCGGGAGAGAACTTCGAGGCAAAAATCCCGATGGGCGCAAAAGCCATAGAAATAAACGTCGCATCGGAGGAAAAGGACTTTTTCAGACAGAAAAGGTACAGATACAGCATCGATCTGGACGAGAGCATGACGTATGAGTCCTTCTCCTCGGAATTCTCCCTGAGGCCTATGCCGCCTGCCGGCAGACACGAACTCTATATTTCGTGCACCACCAGAAGCGGAGAATGGACGCCGCAAAGGAAGGTGGCCACATTCCATATTCCCCAGCTGTGGTACAAGAGCAGATGGTTCTACGCGCTGTGCGTGCTGTTTCTTCTTCTGATAAGCTTCTCCATAACCTACTTTCTGCTGATGCAGCAGAAACAAAAGAGCCTCGTGGCCCTGAAAGAGCAGGAAAGAAGTGCCTTCGAGAACAAGGTGAGCATCCTGACAAGTTGGGGAAATGAGCTCAAGACACCGCTTACGCTTGTTCTGGCCCCACTGAAAAACATACTCCAGAACATGGATCCTTCCGACAGAAACTATACCCAGCTAAGAAGGATATACAGGCATTCAAAACGTATGCGCGATTCTGTGAATGTGATGTTGGATCTCAAGAAAATGGAAGAAGGAAAGGCCGACCTGAATCTCCAAAGCCAGAGCCTCAACCAATGGCTGGAGCTCGTGGTGGAAGACCACATCTACGAGGCACAGCTGCATAACGTCAAGATTTCAACAGCACTTGACCCTCATATTCAGGAACTCGTATTCGATCCGCGCAAGTGCGACATGGCCCTGAGTACCTTCATCCAGCACACGCTCAAGGCAAGCTCCAACAACGACATCATCCTTGTATCCACAGCACTGACAGACCACGGCACCGCACGCATAAGCGTTTCGGGCCAGAGCATAAACATGCTTGCCGACACCGCCGATGGCGATAACGGCATAGCAATACGTTATGCAGGTATCATTGCCCAGCTGCATAGCGGTAAAAGCGGCTGGTTCAACAATGACAGGGATGGCCAGACTTTCTGGTTTGAGTTGCCACTGAAGCTGAACCTGGAAGATATCAAGGTGGAGGAAAGGGCGTATATGACGGAAATCCTGGGCAATGAGCAGCAGGAGTTCGACGACAATTCACTTGTGAGCAAAAGTTTCGACACCACCAAGACCAAGCTCCTGCTAATCGATGACAGCCAGGACCTCCTGGACTTCATAAAGACTGCCCTCGCATACAATTTTGCGTCAATCAGTACGGCTTCCAATGAAGAAGATGCCATCCTCCAGACAAAAGAACAGATGCCAGACATCATAGTGTGCGATGTGAACATGCCGGGAGGCACCGGTTATGATTTCTGCTCGCGCATAAAGAAGAGCGAGAAATACGGACACATCCCTGTAATTCTGATGACAGTGAAATCGGAGGAGCAGAGTGCCCAGTACGGTTATGGCGTTGGCGCCGAGGCAATTCTGGACAAGCCTTTCGAGATGGAAACCCTGTATGAGCTGATCTGCAACATCCTACGCAGGAAATCCGACATCAAGAAGAGATACATGGACAATCAGGCGGATGATCTGGACTACAAATCGGCAGAGGAGCAGTTCATCATCTCCGTCAACAAGATAATAAGCGAAAACATCAGCAATCCCGAGCTCGGTGTGACCACACTCTGCACCAACATAGGCATAAGCAGAGCCGTACTCTACAACAAGATGAAAGCCGTGACGGGGGTGGGAGCCAACGAATACATTTGCAAGATCAGGATGGACAAGGCCATTTTCCTTATAGAGAACACCGATCTTACATTTGCCGAGATTGCCGACAGGACGGGTTACGCCTCCCCAAGTTATTTCAGCACCGCATTCAAGCAGTACACAGGCATGACGCCTTCGCAATACAAAAACGGAAAAAATAAAAATTGATGCATATATGTACAAGTTCAATCTGACCAATCCGCTTGCAGGATCCATGATGATAGGCATGGCCTGTCTGAGCTGTGCTCCGAAACAGCAGAACAAGACCCCGTACAACATCGTCTTCATCATGACGGATGACCACACAGCCCAAATGATGAGCTGTTATGACAATCGTTTCATCCAGACGCCTAACCTCGACAGAATTGCCGCCGATGGTGTGCGTTTCACCAACAGTTTTGTCGCAAACAGCCTCAGCGGCCCGAGCAGGGCTTGCATGATCACCGGAAAGCATTCCTGCGGCAATCTTTTCTATGATAACACCACCTGCGTTTTTGACGGCAGCCAGCAGACTTTCCCTAAACTTCTCTCAAAGGCGGGATATCAGACCGCTCTGATAGGAAAATGGCATCTGGAGAGCCTCCCAACCGGATTTGACTACTGGCAGATCGTGCCTGGCCAGGGAGACTACTACAACCCTGATTTTATCACCATGCAGAATGATACCATACAGAAACCCGGCTACCTGACCAACAGCCCCGCCGATGATGCCATCGACTGGATAGACCGCAGGGACGAGGAAAAACCTTCCTGCATTCTGGTGCGTCACAAGGCTATACACCGCAACTGGCTTGCGGACACGACGCATCTTACGATGTTCGAGGACATGAAGATTGATCTGCCGGAGACCTTCTATGATGACTACAAGGGACGTCCGGCAGCTGCCGCGCAGGAAATGAGCATCGCAAAGGACATGGATCTGGTGTATGACCTGAAGGTCCAGACTCCGGGACGCGAATCACGTCTGAGCGAGCGCTACTACAGCTATATAGACCGCATGAATCCGGAAGAAAGGGCGGCATGGGACAGATTCTACAATCCTATTGCTGAAGATTTCGAAAAAAGGAATCTCTCCGGCAAGGAACTGGCTGAGTGGAAGTATGACAGGTATATGAAAGACTATATGAAGGTGGTCTACTCCCTTGACCAGAATGTGGGACGTCTTCTTGACTATCTGGAGGAAGAGGGTCTGTTGAAAAACACTCTTGTGGTGTATACGTCCGACCAGGGCTTCTACATGGGAGAACACGGCTGGTTCGACAAGCGTTTCATGTATGAAGAGTCTTTCCACACTCCTCTCATCATGCGCCTTCCTGACGGATTCGAGCGCCGCGGAGACATAGACCAGATGGTTCAGAACATAGATTACGCGCCAACTTTCCTTGAGCTGGCTGGCGTGGAGGTTCCAGGGGATATCCACGGAAAATCCCTTGTACCGCTTCTGAAAGGAGAAAATCCAGAGGACTGGAGGACCTCACTCTACTATCATTTCTATGAATTCCCGGCCGAGCACATGGTGAAACGTCATTTCGGCGTCAGAACTGACCGCTACAAACTGATCCACTTCTACCGTGACATCAACCAGTGGGAGTTCTACGATCTGCAGAATGATCCTCACGAACTGGTGAACCTCTACGGCAATCCTGAATATCAAGATCAGATTGACATGGCTAAAAAAGAACTTTTGAAACTTCAGGAGCAGTATAACGACCCTATCAGATTTACCGTAACAGAATAATGAACAGACTTGTCAGAAATATCGTATCATCTGTCGTCCTTCTGTCAGTGGTCACATTGGCCCAGGGGCGCCAGCACAGGTACGTCAAACACGCCACTTTCCCTGAAGGGGCCAGCCTGGAACAGAAAACAGCCATTGCGGCAAAGCTTGTTCCAAGCCCCCAACAGCTAGAATGGCAGAAACTGGAAATGACGGCTTTCCTGCATTTCGGCATCAACACCTTCACAGGAAGGGAATGGGGAGACGGAACAGAAGATCCGGCACTTTTCAATCCTACGGAGTTTGATGCACGCCAATGGGCAAGGACACTGAAAGAGGCTGGCTTCAAAATGGCCATCATAACCGCAAAACACCACGACGGATTCTGCCTGTGGCCCACCAAAACCACGGACCACAGTGTGGTGTCGGCAAAATGGAAAGACGGCAAAGGAGACGTGGTGAGAGAGTTGCGTGATGCCTGTGAGGAGTTCGGCCTCAAATTCGGCGTCTACATCTCGCCTTGGGACAGGCATGCGCCCTGCTATGGTGACAGCGATGCCTACAACCGATATTTCATAGAACAGTTGACCGAACTGCTGACCGGCTACGGCACAATTCACGAAGTTTGGTTCGACGGAGCATGCGGAGAAGGTCCCAACGGCAAGAAACAGGTATACGACTGGGATGCCTTTTACAACGTCATTAAAAAATACCAGCCTGATGCCGTCAACGCCATCATGGGTGACGACGTAAGATGGGTTGGAAACGAAAGGGGTATGGGCCGCGAAACGGAATGGAGCGCAACCGTTCTTACCCCAGGCGTATATTCAAGATCAGCGGCCAACAACAAAAATCTGCAGATCAACCAGAAATCTGCGGATCTCGGTAGCCGGGAGATTTTTGACAAAGCCAGTGAAATATTCTGGTATCCATCAGAAGTGGATGTTTCCATACGTCCGGGATGGTTCTTCCACAGCAGTGAGAATGACCAGGTAAAAAACCTCAAGCAACTTTCAGAGATATATTTCCAATCCGTAGGATACAACTCTGTCCTTCTGCTGAACATCCCGCCCGACACCCGCGGTCTGATTCATGAGAATGATGCCCGCGCCCTTGCGGAACTTCAGCAGTACATCAGCAATACATTTGCCACAGACTATGTGAAAGGAAAAAACTGCTTCGGAACCAGTCAGGGCGGATGCAGGGAGTTCAAGCTGAAAGAAGAAGCATGGATCAACCTCGTACAAGTTCAGGAAGACATCAGAAAGGGCCAGAGGATAGAGGGTATCACCATTGAGGTACACTCCGACAATTGCTGGAAGCAGGTGGCCCGCGGCACAACCGTCGGCTACAAGAGGATTTTCCGTTTCCCCGATGTCAAAGCCGATGCCATACGCATAAGAATTGACGCCTGCAGAAGCAAAGCCAACATAAGCCGTGTCTCAGCCCATTTTGCGGAAGACCTTGACAAGAAAGACAAATGGACAGCCTATGCAAGCAACGAGTTCAATTGGGCCGACCGCGATGGGGAACGACCTTGGGGCTTTGTCCAGCATAATGGCAAAGCCATGAGCCGTAGCGCAAGGATTGACAACAAAAAATGTTCAGAGGTCACTCCTGACGGCATTTTACGCATATGGAGCGTGGAAGAGAAGGACTCCGTGGACAATGGGTTCGGCAAGAAAGTGAAATATTCCCACGCCTGTTTCAGGAGCGCGGCACCCGGCACGGATGAATGCTGGTGCAACTTCACGGAGAACATGAGGATAGAAGCCAGGATGAGGCGCAGCAACAACGTAGGCTTCAACAACGCCCTTTGGTTCATGGGCAACAATAAAAGGCCATGGCCTTCCTGCGGAGAAATAGACCTGATGGAGAATCCGCAGAAGACTGTAAATCACAAGGCACATTTCACCCTTCACTCAGAGCATCATTACGCCGGAGTGGTAGGAGGAAAAGGCAGCGTTACAGCCACCCATGATGTGGGTGACATGACACAATGGAACACCTATTGGCTGGAATGGTATCCGGACAGGATTGTGGGCGGAGTGAATGATTGTGCCTATTTTGAGCACCGCAAAGGCGACGGCGGAAATATGGACTGGCCATGGAGCGATCCCGAAGGCTTCTATATGATTATAAGTACAGGAATATCTGACCAGACTGACGCTTGGCCGGGAGCGGTAAATCCGCAGGAATGGGATCCGTCCAACCCTCCATGCATGGAGATAGACTGGATAAGGGTCTATACCAACAATGATTTCAAAAAAAACTGATATACTGATATGAAGAGACACACAATGATTTTGATGATCTTTGCACTGAGCTTTCAGCTGCAGGGCGCAGAGAACAGACTCCCGGCATGGCAGAATCCTGACATCGTTCAGGAAAACCGCCTGGAGATGTCCACTACTTTCGAAACCGATGGAATGAAACAGTCCCTGCACGGGGATTGGAAGTTCAAGTGGTATGAGACCATCGAGTCCCGTTCGCTGGATTTCTTCAAGGTTCAGTATGATGACTCCGCATGGGGCAGCATGCCTGTTCCCGGAATGTGGGAGCTGAACGGCTACGGGGAGCCTATCTACCTCAACGTGGGCTATGCCTGGAGAGGCCACTACAAGAACAACCCTCCTTATCCGGCACTGGAGCACAACTATGCAGGCCAGTACAGGAACACTTTCACCCTGGACAAGTCTTGGATTGGCAAGGATATCTTCCTGCACATAGGCAGCGCCACATCATGCGTAAGGGTGTGGGTGAACGGACGCGAGGTGGGCTACAGCGAGGACAGCAAGCTTGAGGCCCGTTTCGACATCACAAAATATGTGAAAGAGGGCGAGAACAGCATCGCACTGGAAATTTTCCGCTGGTGCGACGGCAGCTACATGGAAGACCAGGACTTTTTCCGATACACAGGCATCGCGCGTGAAACCTATCTTTTCTCAAGGGAGAAAGCCCGCGCAAACGACATACGCATCCTGGCCTCGGCTGACGGGCACATAGATTTCACGGCCGATGTGACAAAAAGCGTCACCAAGCTTGACATCGAGGTGCTGGACAGCCGTGGTGCCGTAATCGCCTGCGAGACTGCCAGGGCGACAAAAGGAAAAGTGGAGGAAAACCTGAGTGTCGGCCATCCGCTTCTCTGGAGTGCGGAGACTCCGAACCTCTACACCCTCAGGGTGAAGACCTACTCAAGCAAGGGCCTGAGCGAAACGGCCACGCTGGATTTCGGCTTCAGGGATGTATGCATCCGTGATGGCCAGCTCCTGGTGAACAACCAGCCTGTGCTTATCAAAGGTGCCGACAGGCATGAACTGAACGCATTCAGGGGCTATGTGGTGAGCGAAGAGGACATGATAAAGGACATCCTCATCATGAAACAGCTCAACATGAATGCCGTGCGCACCTGCCACTACCCTAACGACCCTAGGTGGTACGCACTCTGCGACAAATACGGCATCTACGTGGTGGACGAGGCCAACAACGAATCTCACGGAATGGGCTATGGCAAGGAGACTCTTGCCCAGAACCCGCTCTACCTCAAGACGCATCTGGAAAGGGTTCGCCGCATGATCCAGCGCGACCGCAACCACCCTTGCGTCATTACCTGGAGCCTTGGAAACGAGGCCGGCGACGGTGAGAACTTTGTCCAGGCATACAAGATGGCTAAACTTCTGGACCCGTCACGCCCTGTGCAGTACGAACAGGCCAAGACAAAAGACCACACAGACATCTTCTGCCCGATGTACCGCCCGTACGACCAGTGCCGTGATTATCTGGCCGGAAACCCTTCAAAGCCGCTCATCCAATGCGAATATGCCCATGCCATGGGCAATTCCATGGGTGGATTCAAAGAATATTGGGACCTCATCCGCAGCGAGAGGCAGTATCAGGGCGGATACATCTGGGACTTCGTTGACCAGGCCCTTTATTGGAAGGCTGACGCTGAAAAATACGGCACCGACCACATCTACTGCTTCGGCGGAGATTGGAACGATTATGACCCATCGGACAATTCATTCTGCTGCAACGGAGTGATTGCTGCCGACAGGACCCTTCATCCTCACGCCTATGAGGTGGCATACCAGTTGCGCTCCATCCACACCACTGCTTCGGCGCAGGATGCGCTGAAAGGCATTGTTTGCGTTTATAACGAAAATTTCTTCATCGACCTTTCCCGCTATGACATGAACTGGGAACTGCAGCGTGACGGACGCAGCGTGATGTGCGGCAGCATGCCAATGGAGGCCATCGCACCAGGGGAAACCAGGCAGATGCAGATACGTTACCCTCGTGAGATTCCTTTCACCTCCGAGTGCGACTGGACCCTGAATGTCCGCTACACCCTGAACGTGGAGGATGGTATCCTGCCTGCCGGAACCCAGGTGGCATATGACCAGATTGTCATCAATGATGCAACGGTCTCTCTCGCCGTTCCATCGGCCGCAAAAGACAAATATTTCACATACCGTAAAGATGGCGTGAAACATCGTTTTGCATACACCGGAGCCAAGCCTTGGGAACTGACTTTCAATGAGCAGAGCGGCGTACTGGAGTCTTACGCAATCGAGGGCGAAAATATCATGAAGGAGCCTCTGATGCCTTGTTTCGGCCGCGCCCTTACGGAGAACGACCTCGGCGCCGGATTCGAGAAGGTTTGCAAGCCATGGCTCTATCCTACGTTCACAACCGAATCGTTCAGCGTGAGCGAGGAGAAGAATCACTACAAGGTGCTTGTGTGCTACCAGCCTGTCTGTGGCACAGGAAAGGACAAGAAAGAGTTCAAGGCAGCAACACAGCTTTGCTATTGTATCTATGCAGACGGCACCGTGATCGTGAATGAGAAGATGCTGGATGCAGGAAATCTGGAGTCCGCCCCTATCATGCCGCGCTTCGGCATGGAGATGGCCCTCAATGGCAGATTCTCAACGCTTGAATTCTACGGCTACGGCCCTCACGAGAACTACTGCGACCGTTATTCATCGGCAATGATGGGACGCTACGTCCAAAGGGTTGAAGACCAGTTCCATTACGGAAACGTGCGTCCTCAGGAAAGCGGCACCCACACCGGTCTCAAATGGATGGAACTCAGGGACGACAGCGGAAAGGGTCTGAGACTGTTCTCCGACGTGAAATTCTCCGCATCGGCTCTCCCTCTGAGCCGCAGGGACATCGACATGAGCGTCAGCGGCGGACAGAGAAGCGGTGGTCCGGGTCTTGTTGGAGACCAGCGCCACAGCCTCGAACTCAAGAAGCTCGCCTGCGAAAATGTCAGGAGCCTTGGTGGTACATATATAAATATAGACCTCAGACAGATGGGCCTGGGATGTGTGACCTCATGGGGAGCCTGGCCTATGGATGAGTATCTCGTGAAGCCTCAGGAGTACAGTTTCACCTTTGCGATTGCACCGCTAAGATAGATTTTACTTCGTTTTGGATCTGGCCCATTGCATCACGTAGGCCGGGGATTTTTCCTGACGCAGCAATTCCTTCATCATGTCCATATAAGGCGCTGCGTGACTGTAGAACATCCTGTATCCGTAACATAAGGCGTTGAGGCCGGTCTCACCCTTCTCAGTGGTGTTGAAGCGGTGCTTCGGACATTCTCCATTGCATGCAAAGAGAAATTCGCATCGTCTGCATTTGGCAGGCAGCGAGTTTCTCTTGTCTATTCCGAACTTGACCTGTGCAGGGCTTTCCATCATCTCGCGAATGGATTTTTCAGCAATGTTCCCCAGTTTCATGCCGGGATAGACGAAATGGTCGCATGGATACAGGTCACCGTTATGCTCTATGACGGAATTGCCTCCGCAGGTCTGTCCGAACACGCATATTCCCGGCTGCAGTCCGCACCAGCAGGCAAGAGTTGCGTCGAACTGGCCTACAAAATATTGCCCCACGTCATTGCGCACCCAGTAGTCGAAGATGTCGCACAGGAATTTTCCGTATTCCACATCGTGTACGCACCACGGGGCTATTACCGCTCCCGCTGTATCCGGAGATACTATATGCGGTCTTGCATTTTTCATCACCTTACCGCTGGCCGATGTGGGATATACCACGTGTTCCACCACGGGCATGAACTGCATGTAGCGGCTTCCAATGCTTTTCAGGAACTGGTAAACCTCCAGTCCGCGTCCTTCGCTTGCCCTGTTCACCGTGCTCATGGTGTTGAACTCCACCCCATGCTGGCGGAACAGCTCTATTGCATGCATCACTTTGCTGAAGGTCGGTGCGCCGCCCTTGTCCTTGCGGAATCTGTTGTGAATGTCTTCCGGCCCGTCTATGGATATGCCCACGAGAAAGTGGTTTTCGGCGAAGAACCGGGCCCACTCTGCGTTTACCAGGGTTCCGTTCGTCTGTATGGTGTTGAGTATTTCTTTGCCTTGTCCGTACCGGCGTTCCAGCTCGAGAGCCTTGCGATAGAAATCCATTCCCAGCACGAGAGGCTCTCCTCCGTGCCAGTTGAAACAGACCTGCGGCACCTCGTTTGCTTCTATATACTCCCTGATCACGGTTTCCAGCATCTCGTAACTCATGCGTGGTTCCCGGCCGTCGTAGATGTCGGCCTTGTCAAGGTAGTAGCAATAGTTGCAGTCCAGGTTGCACAGCGATCCTGCAGGCTTCAGCATTATGTTGAATGCCATAGGACCCGCTATGCGCTGTGCATCCCCGAATGTGAGCGTGTTCTTGAATGAATCCAAGAGGAATGTCTTTTACTTCTGCCTGAAGAATAGCTGCAGCGGGCAGCCTGTGAAATCGAACTTGGCGCGAAGCTGGTTCTCCAGATAGCGCTTGTATGGGTCGCGTATGTACTGCGGGAGGTTGCAGAAGAATGCGATTGAAGGGCTGCGTGTAGGCAGCTGTGTCACATACTTTATCTTGATGTATTTGCCCTTCCATGCAGGCGGCGGATAGTTCTCTATGATAGGGAGAACCTCTTCGTTCAGAACCGATGTGGAAATCTTGCGCGAGTAGTTCGCATACACGCGGGCCGCTGCGTCCAGAACGTCCAGGATGCGCTGCTTGTTTATCACCGATGTGAAGATGATAGGCACGTCGTTGTGAGGCGCAAGCCTCTCGCGTACGGCCTCTGTGTATACCTTCATGGTATTGCTGTCCTTCTCCACGGTATCCCATTTGTTGATTACCACCACGCAGCCTTTCTTGTTGCGCTGGATAAGGTTGAAGATGCTCATGTCCTGGGCCTCGATGCCGGTTGAGGCATCAATCATAAGGATGCAGACATCGCTGTGCTCTATGCTTCGGATGGAACGCATCACGCTGTAGAACTCCAGGTCCTCGTGAAC
Organism: Bacteroidales bacterium; assembly: GCA_024401715.1. GTDB lineage: Bacteria > Bacteroidota > Bacteroidia > Bacteroidales > UBA932 > Cryptobacteroides. Next base: position 83 of record JAKSKO010000032.1, on the reverse strand, counting down.
CTTGGTCTTGCGGCGCATGCCGGCAGTATCCACCAGCATGAACTCGTGGCCGAACTTGTTGTAGTAGGTTGCAATGGAATCCC
>JAKSKO010000031.1 GCA_024401715.1 Bacteroidales bacterium | reverse complement strand
GCGGATTCGGGCAGTACTAATGAAGTTAGATTCATAATGTGTTCACATGTTCATAACGGTAAACGTTTTTTACATTGATCGACTATCAAAACAATAGAAACATATATGTGGAAGATTAAACTCTTTGCAGCGCTGATGCTTGCCGCGCTTACAGTGTCATGTCACGCAGGAATTGATGGCGCGGACAACTCTGTGACTTATGTGGAAGCCACGGATTCTGACGAGACCGTGATTGCCAAGGCTGTTGCCACACGCCCCTCGCAACGTCAGATGACCGCAATGGACAGGGAGTTCATCGCATTTGTACACTTCGGCCCGAACACCTTCACCGGACGTGAGTGGGGAACGGGAAAGGAAGACCCGTCAGTATTCAATCCCGGGAATGTGGACACAGACCAGTGGTGCCGCGTGATGAAAGATGCCGGCATGAAGATGGTTATTCTCACTGTGAAACATCATGACGGCTTCGTGCTGTGGCAGTCCCGCTACACCAGCCATGGCATAATGTCTTCACCATTCATGGATGGCAAGGGTGATGTGCTGCGCAGCCTAAGCGAATCCTGCCGCAAATACGGATTGGACCTGGGAATCTACCTCTCGCCGGCAGACCTCTATCAGATGGAATCCCCGGATGGATTGTATGGCAACGGCAGCGCCAAGACCATGCGCACCATTCCACGTGAGGTGGAAGGACGTCCTTTTGCAAACCACACCAGATTCAGTTTCGAACTGGATGACTACAACGAATACTATCTGAACCAGCTGTTTGAGATACTCACAGAATACGGTCCGATAAAGGAAGTGTGGCTGGATGGAGCGCATCCGGCACGCAAAGGAGACCAGAGGTACAACTATACCGCATGGCGGGAACTCATTCGCACCCTTGTTCCGGATGCGGTGGTATTCGGCCGCGAAGACATACGCTGGTGCGGCAATGAAAGCGGAGACACCAGGGCCCAGGAGTGGAACGTGATTGCATATGCGCAGAATCCGAACCAAATGACCGAATTTCACGACATTACGGATCCTGATCTTGGTTCCAGAACTGCTTTGCTTTCTGTGCAGAGGCCTTTCTATCTGCACTATCAGCCGACGGAGACCGATACTTCAATACGTGACGGCTGGTTCTACCGCAATGATGACGAGCAGTATGTACGCAGTGCTGACGAGGTGTTTGATATCTGGGAACGCACCGTGGGCGGCAACGCGATATTCATCCTTAATGTACCCCCGACTACAGAGGGCATCCTGGGCGAAAGGGATGCCGCAACCCTTGCCGAGGTGGGCCGGAGGATTAGGGCTTCGTACGGAGAAAATCTGCTTTCCGATGCCTCCGGAAGCATTAATGGTTCCGAAGTCGTCGTGAAGCTGCCAAAGGCCGTGGAGGTGAACCGTTTCGAGATTCGTGAGCCCGTGTTCAAGACAGGTGAGAGGATTGAGGAATTTGTAATAGAGGCCATGTCTGACGACGGATGGATGCCTATCTACCACGGGTACAATGTGGGCAGAAGGCATATCGCAAGGTTCGACACCGTGCGCACAGACAGTTTCAGGCTGCGCGTGCTCCAGTCCAGGGCGAAGCCGGAAATTTCCGCTCTTGGCGCCTATTTCGTTGCAAATTAACAGAATTTGCGCTGGAACTGATTGTCTATCTTTTGCCAGAAGGCGGGACCTTCTGGCGTGCTGTCCCAGTCCAGCAGGGTGCGGAAGACAAGCTGGAGTGGCAGTTCCTCGTCATCCCAGACTTTCCGGCAGAAGGTCTGGCCTCCGTTGCAGTTGAAGAAATTCTCCCTGAATTCCTTCTCTACATTGGAGTCCTTCAGAAAACTGATGAATGTGTGGTAGTCCAGCTGCATTACTGTAGTTTTGTGACGTTGATGCTGAAATCGTCTGTTTTCATAATCATCAAATTCAGAGTTATCCGTGAGTGTTTTTTACATGTATGCGCCGGCGGGTACTCCGCTTTCACATATAAACTCTGAATCCACCATGCAGCGTATCTTGCTTTGCAGGGTCTGAACCACATCGGCAGCCCGCTCCGGAGTGTGATAATACATCAAACGCATCCGCGGGTTCTCCATAAAGCTAAGCTCTGAAAGCGAACAGCCGTGCTTTTCGTAGAAGCGCACGCGTTTAACCCTTTGTTCTGTGTTGGCGGCCGGGGTCTCATCCGGGTCTTCGACTGAAAAGTAGAACGGACGTGTGGCGTGCTGTGAAACCACCTCGTCCCAAATCTGGCCGCCATAGCCGCCACCCCTGCAGGAAGAATCCACTGCAAAGAAAAGGACATAGTCGAACCAGTCAACGTCAAACCATATAAGAAAGCCTACGAGAGCGTCGCCGTCATAGTAGGCATTTATATGCGAAGCTTCACGGGACAAGATGTCTTCTATGCCAACGATGCGTTCTTCAGGCGGGAATGCCTCTTCAAAAATTCTCTTGATCTGCTCCATCTCAGGAGTGCCGACAATAGGGTTTGTAACTGTAAGTGCCATATTGATAGAATATAAAACATGTAAATATACAAATTATTTGCTCCACCGACGATAATCAGTTTGAGACATGCTGATACTTTTTCGCAACACTTGCGCATAAACGGTATTCGTTCTATATTTGTCATATGAATTCTACAGCATTGGAATACTTTCTCGGAGAAGGCGTTGAAGCCTTTTCGACACGCAGGGAATGCACACTACCGTATGATGTCATCTGTGCCCATCAGGTGCATGACAACAACGTAGCATGCGTTGAGAATCCAGAACTTACTCGCGAGGATCTGGAAGGATTTGATGCCCTGATAACCAGTAACCCCGAGTGTGCCATCGCAGTGCGTACCGCCGACTGCATTCCTATTCTGCTGTACGATCCCGTCAAGAGAGTCGTTGCTGCCGTCCACTCCGGTTGGAAAGGAACGGTGAAGCGTATCACCGCAAAGTGCATATTTCGGATGCGCATGCAATATAAATGCAACCCTGAGGATATACGCGCAGTGATTGGCCCCGGTATATCTGTAGATTCATTTCAGGTCGGTAATGAGGTAGTGGACACCTTCAAGGCTGCCGATTTCGACATCAGCAAGATATACCGCTGGGATGGTCCGAAGGGTGACGAACCCATGAAGGGAGGACATCACCTGGACCTTTTCAAAGCAAACAGAATGATTCTGGAAGAGGCAGGACTGCGCAGTGAGAACATACAGGTTAGCGGTATTGACACCTATACCGATGATTCGTTCTTCTCCGCAAGGCGTGAAGGCACCAAATGCGGCAGGATAATCAATGTAATCCGTCTGAAATAGTCATGGCTTCCCCATTCTCAAATTTCTCAGCACCATGCGTCGGCGGGTATTCGGCCTTGTTATGTGCGTTCAGTATCAGTTTTTCCATGGTTCAGTTGCAAACTATTCATTGAATTTGTCTTTGTTCAGATATTTGATGATTCTTGCCGGATTACCAACTGCAACGGCATAGTCGGGTACATCTTTGGTTACGACCGTGGCGGCACCTACGATGGCATACTTGCCTATTGTTACGCCAGGAAGTATAGAGCTGCCTGCACCGACCCAGGCACCCTTTCTTATCACGACCGGCTTGCATGTTATTACGTCCCTGTTGTAAGGGTCATGATTGTTTGAGATGATCTGTGTGTTGGCGGCGATGCGCGCATCGTCCTCTATTGTGATGCCGCCAGCAGACATCATCAGACAGCCGTTCATAACAATGACGTTATTCCCGATGCTGACCATGTGCGGGCGCACAGCAGTGAGCGGAGTCATTACGAGTGAGCCTTCTCCGATCTTCCTTTTAAAAATCTCATGCATCAGTGCAGTCCATTCCTCCGAGTATGGCTCCGCCATATTGAAGCGGTGGACTAGTTGTGCATGATGCGCAGACAGGTTTCAGAGCTGGTTTGCTTTCTTCCTCGTGCTTGGAACTGAGCGAAGCAAGAAACTGGATTGCCATAGAATGGCCCATGGCTGCCGCTTCGGAAATCATCTGACGGCCCTTGGCTTCATCCTTATCCACTCCGTTACCTGTAAAGAAACGACGTCCTACAGAAAACAGAGCTTCTGCATCGCTGTCAAACATTGATGTATTGTCGCAATTCATTTTCTTGTTCTTTTAATCTATGCTGTAATCTAGTCTCATTATCTTTACCGGACGCTCATCTCCCCTGTACAGATTACTGCACCAATTGATCTTACCTGTATCGCGGAACCCGCATTTCTCCATGACTCGGCCAGATGCTGGATTATCCACGAAGAAATCGCTCCAGAGCGTTTCGTAACCTTTGACATTGAAACAGTAGTCGATCATCTCGCGAAGGGCCTCAGTCATCAGGCCCTGGTTCCAATATGGTTTGCCAAGCCAGTAACCTATCTCGCAGTCGTTCTCTCCTATCTCGATGTTGCTCAAGCCATGCGGATAAAAGCCGATACAGCCAATCGCCTCGCCTGTCGCCTTCAGTTCCATCGCCCAGGTGTACTGGTTGCTGAATACTTCCTCGATAACCTTGCGGCTTTCTTCAACACTCGTATGCCGCGGCCATCCGGCAGCGGGCCCCACATCCGGATCGGAGGCATACTTGAAGAGTGCCTCGGCATCAACGAGAGTCCATCGTCTGATTATGAGCCTTCTGGTCTCCACTTAGTCCAATTTGACAGCAGTTCCCGAGGCTGTTACCATCAGCATTCCGTTAGCTTCACCCAGCACTTCATAATCTATGTCAATTCCAACGACAGCATCGGCACCCAGTTTGGCTGCACGCTCGGAGAGCTCGTGAAGAGCACTCTCGCGTGCCTCTATAAGTTCGCCCTCGTATGATGACGAGCGACCACCTATGATATTGCGAATGCCTGCACCGAAGTCTTTGAAAAAATTGACGCCGGCAACTACTTCTCCGAATACAATGCCCTTATATTCAACAATCTTTCTTCCTTCTACGGAAGGTGTAGTAGTAAGTATCATAAATTGCTCATTTTGATTATTCAGCGTTCTTCGCTGAACTACGGTTTACTTGAGGTTCTTTCCAATTGAGAAAGCGTCGCCGACAATCTTGCCAAGCTCGATGTACTTGTGGTTGCATGGTTCATACGATATAATGCCCATCTTCTCCACATCAGGGTTGCCTGCCTCATTTAGATAAGACTCATTACAGAGAACATTCACGATTTCTGCTATCAGGTAGAAACCTGTTGCAGACTCGTCAATTTTCTGCTTGATGCGGCATTCCATTGTCATCGGGAACTCCTTGAACAATGGCGCATCCACATTGGGAGCCGGTTCTGCAGTCCAACCTGTTTTTAGCATCTTATCAGGATCGTTCTTCGCGCTGACAATGCCGACGAAGTCTGAAGCGATGACGTTATCAATAGTGGCAAAGGCTACTGTAAATTCACCATTATGGAGATTAAGGTTTTCTGTCGTTGCATGAGAGCCGAGGCTTATCATGATTTCATTTGCGTCCCATGTGCCGCCCCATGCAGCATTCATAGCATTGGGTTCGCCATTGCCGTTGTATGTACCAATAATAAGCACCGGCTGTGGAAGAATCCAGGGTTTAGATCCAAAAGATTTCATGGAGTCAATTGATTTTTTGAGTTAAATATTTCTTCAAAGATAGTTATCTTTGTAGAGAAATGAAAAGCAAAACAGTTTTAGCATACTTCGCGGCCATAGTCACGATACTTATCTGGGGTGAGACCTTTATTTCCACGAAGATTGTCCTGAACAACGGGCTACTACGGCCGGCTGACCTGTTTGTTTTTCGCTTCTTGATTGCCTACATAGGAATGTGCCTGTTCTACCACAAGAGGTTGTTCAGCGAGTCACTTAAGGACGAACTTCTTATGAGTGGGCTCGGCCTTACCGGAGGAAGTCTATATTTCTTGACGGAGAACTCGGCACTTGCAGTTTCCAACGCTTCCAACGTGGCCCTCATTGTCTCCAGCACCCCTATCGCAACGGCCATAATATTATCCCTGTTCTACAAGGATGAACGGATGAATCGCGGTCAGATTGTGGGATCTGCGATTGCTTTTGTTGGAATGTCCTTGGTGATATTCAACGGAGAAGTCATTCTGGAGTTGGACCCACGAGGAGACCTTTTGGCACTTGGTGCTGTCATCTGCTGGGGTTTATACTCCCTACTGATGAAGATAGTCCTTGGAAAGTATGATATCGCCTTTCTCACCCGGAAAGTATTCGGCTACGGACTTTTGACAATGATTCCATATTTTATGATATTCGGTTGGCCGAACGTTAGTGCCCAGGCAATGATTCATAACTCCACTGTCTGGGGAAATATTCTCTACCTTGGATGCGTCGCATCACTCGCTTGCTTCCTGATGTGGAACTGGTGTCTGGACATACTTGGAACAGTGCGCACCACCAATCTCATCTACCTGCAACCCTTCTTCACAATGCTCATAGGAGCACTTGTACTTAGAGAGCAGATTACATGGACAGCCATAGCTGGAGCAGTCATACTCATCATTGGCATGTATAAGGCCGTAAACTGAAAGACTTATGAAAGTTATCAAGGACTTCAAAGATTTGTCACTTCTACGCTCAGAGATTCTCAATGGAAACCCTAACGGTGTTGATATCCTGCGCATAGATGGACAGGCATTTTCAACAGATATGCAGCAATTATTCCGCCGCGAATACACAAAAAAGCACATTCGCGGCCAACTTATTTCACACTATTGTAATTATAACAATTTCGGCTGTTTCTGTCGAAATTACAAGTCAAAAGGCAATTTTGTCGAATAAGAGAGGCAAAATCGGGTAATTTTACAGATTACGGGCTATGCTAGGCCTTGAACCACCAACACAGCAGTAGTTCATCACGAGATTGCTCATGGGGAGCAAAATGGTCAAAAAGTTCTTCGTGAGTGCTTTTCACATGTATGTACTGGCGGGTACTCAGCCTTGTTTTGGGTATAAAAATTTCGTAACTTCGCATACAAATACACAATTCTTATGAGAATTGCGGCAAGAAATTCTCGTTCAAGATAGAGCAAACTAATACATTAAAATTATGAAACACATTTCCTTATCATCAATAGCAGCAAGTCTGCTCGCGGCTCTGGCCCTGAGCGGCTGTCAGAATGGAAGCTCTGAAAAGGGCCTTACAGTAAAATGTCATAACGGCCGTTTCCAGGGAATGGTGGAACCAAACGGCGTCCTGGCCTTCAAAGGCATCCCTTATGCCCTGCCTCCTGTGGGCGAGCTGCGTTGGAAAGCCCCTCAGCCTGCACCGGAGTCGGACGAGCTTTTCCAGGCAAAGGAATTCGGTAATTCAGCCGTACAGCCTTATTCAGAGACAGAGCTGGCAAGTGCCCGCACCCGTCACGAGGATTGTCTTACCCTGAATATCTGGACCAAAGATATCAACACCACAGGCAAACCCGTAATGTTATGGATTCACGGCGGTTCATATGCCTTCGGAGGCAGCAGCGATCCGCTTTATGACGGCAAATATATTGTTGAAGCCAATCCGGACGTCGTGCTGGTGACCATCAACTACCGTGTGAACCTTATGGGCTTCATCGATTTCAGCCACGTTCCTGGCGGAGAGGCATTCCCCGATGCTCCATACCTGGGAATCCTGGACCAGCAAATGGCCATGCGCTGGGTTAAAGAGAATATCGAAAACTTCGGCGGCGACCCGGACAACGTAACAATCTTCGGTGAATCGGCAGGCGGCGGCAGCGTCAGCCTGCATCTTGTTGCAAAGGGCAGCGAAGGCCTGTTCAAACGCGCCATCGCGATGTCCGGCACCCTTATTCTTTCATTCTCACAGGCCGACTACGACAGGCTTGACACAGCCGAGGCTCTTCTGCGTCTGACGGGCAGCAAGAACATGGACGATCTCATGAAGCTTTCCAATGAGGAGATTCTGGAGGTTATAGAGAAAGATTCGGGTCGCGTGGGCACTGAAGGCTTCAGCACCCTGGGCAATATCAACAACCATCCCCTGCGCGACGACAGCCGCAGCATAATCCCATCTGATCCTTTCAAGGCTTTGGCAGAGGGAGCATCAAAAGATGTAGACCTGATCATCGGAACCACTTCCGAAGAAATGAAATACTGGACCTATCTCTACTATCTTACAGGAGAGGATGGCATTCAGAACTATAACGACGTTTTCATGACCGCCAAAGAGGAAGAGATGCGTCAGAAGTTTGGCAAGGACGCCCACCTCGTTGATGATTTCCTCAAAATGGTGCAGGTGGACCAGGACGAGATTTCTGCCAAGTTCCCTAAAATTTGGGAGCGTACCGAGCTGGAGACCGAAATGATTTTCCGCATGCCGGCCCTCATGATGGCAAACGACCATGTTGCAGCTGGCGGCAAGGGACGCACCTATATGTACTACTTCGGCAAGGGATTCTCAAAGGAAAGCGGCCTGGAATGGGTTGGCGCTGGCCATGCATGCGAACTCACCTACGCATTCAACAATCTTGTCTTCGAGAAAGGTGGCCCGTACGACCCTGCCCTCACCAAGAAGTTCAGCACAGCATTCGCCAACTTTGCACGCACAGGCGACCCTAGCCAGAAGGGCATAGAATGGAGTACTTACTCTCCCGATGGTGTGAACACCATGGTCATCGGCAAAGACTGCAGCATGAGCATGCAGGAGACTCCACGCAAGGCACAGGCCGACATGCTGTTGCCACATTGCCAGAATTTCTACATCAAAAAATAACGCAGAGTAAAAAATCAGCCAGGGCATCAACCCTGGCTGATTTTCTTTTCTACATTAAAATTACTCTGTTACGGTTACTACCGTGTAAGCAGAGTATTTCATTCCTTTGCTTACATCGTCCTTATCTTTAGGCACACCGATACCGACACGTGATTTGCCTGGGGTTAAGCCTTGAACTTGATAAAGATTGTTAAGCAGGCACACACCATCTGCCGAATTGATTACTTTGATATCATTGATTTCAATGCCATCACCCAGAATGGTAGGGCTGAGTTGTTTTGTCTCACCTACTTTGAGGGTAATAGATTCAGGCTTAAGAAGTAGACCGGGAGCCTGTTTGATACAGGAAGTTGCGCAGAGCGCCATGGCACATACTGCCAAAAATACAATAATCTTTTTCATAATTTGGATATTTAAAAAGTGTTACTAAATCAATTTGAAAGCCAGGCAAAACCATCCTTCACGGGAGGCTGTATTCACAAGAGACAGGCCGCAGGCGGATGCAGAAGATACTATTGGCTGGACGTCCTCCTCCAGGAAACCGCTTAGAAGAAGCCTGCCGCCCGCTTTCAAAGCCCTGGCATATTCAGGCATTCCGTCTATAAGAATGTTGCGATGGATGTTGGCAAGAAGGAAATCATAGCATCCCTCCCCCGCCCCGGGAACGCCGTCACAGGAGAAAGGACAGCAATAAAACGGAATCTGCAGACCGTTCAGGGCAGCACTGTCTACTGCAGAGCGCACGGCAACTGCATCGATATCCACTCCGCTTACATCGGCCGCACCAAGTTTTGCCGCAACGATTGCAAGAACTCCTGTTCCGCAACCTATGTCCATCACCTTGGCACCTGCAAAATCGGCCTTCATCTGCTGCATGGTCTGCATCATAAGGAAGGTTGTATGGTGATGCCCGGTTCCGAAAGCCATCTGCGGCCTAAGCAGCACCACGTTGGGATTCTCGCACGGAGTTCCCTCCTCGTATGGTCTAACAATGAATTCGCCGCATTCCACGGGGGTGAAGCCGCTTTTCTCCCACTCGCTGTTCCAGTTCTGCGCGGGAACGGAACGCACGCTCCACAGAAGGTCCTCCCCTGTCATCTCCCTAAGCTGGGCAATCACGGCGGAAAATTCGTCTTCCTTGAAAAGAGGCGTCTGGATATAACATTTCTGTGCGCCATACACAGCCTTTGCGGAAGATGGCGCCTCGTAGGAGAAGGAATCGAAATCCAATTCTCCCAACATCGCCACAACAATATCACCTATTTCCTCGCTGCCAACGGCAACTTCCACTTCAAGATAATCCTGACTGTCCATGACATTATTTCTTAGGTTTCACAATTTTATAACCTATCGCCGCAATGAACACTGACATCAGCGGGGATATCAGGTTGAAAAAGCAATAAGGCAGGTATTCTATGGTAGCAACATGCAGCACCGTTGCCTGGGTCATGCCGCAGGAATTCCACGGGATAAGCACCGATGTAAGGGGTGCGGAATCCTCGGCACTTCGGCTTAGAAGGCGCGGTTCATAACCCTTGTCGCGGTATAGTTTCTTATACAGGCTGCAGGTAAGGATGATTGAAAGATACTGGTCTCCGGTAGCGCAATTGGCAAAAATACCGGTAGCCACGGTTGAACCCACAATTCCCGTACGCGAAGAAACTTTGCTCATAAGGAAGTCGGTAATGCTCTGAAGCATGCCGCTGCCTGCATAAACTCCGCCGAAAGTTGCTGCGCACACAATAAGGAACACTGTTGATAGCATGCCGTTCATGCCGCGCGTAGCCACCAGGGAGTCATACATAGCATCGCCCGTATCAAGGGAAGTGGAATCGAACCAGGAAATCATCAGGCCCCTGAAAGCCGTACGGAAATCAAGTGCTGCGCCCGGCGCATCCGTTTCACCACCGATAAGAGCCACTATATCGGGCTGGAATATCAGGGAGGCAAGAGTTGCCATAAGAGCCGCAGACAAAAGGGTGATGATTGCCGGCACACGTTTTACTATAAGCACACCTGTAAGCAGCGGAACCACAAGCAGCCAGGGGCTTATATTGAAGGTGGAACGAAGAACCTCCTCTGCAGCATCAATGCGTGATTCGCTTACAACTGGGTGCAGGAAGCTGGCCACCAGAAAGATGACCAATGCTATGCAGAAGGATGGAACGGTAGTGATAAGCATATAGCGTATATGCTGGAACAAAGGCGTTTCCACCGTTGACGAGGCCAGAACCGTAGTATCGGACAGCGGAGACACCTTATCCCCGAAATAGGCACCGGAAATTATGGCTCCGGCACTCCAGGCTGCACTGTAGCCAAGGGCCCCGCCTATGCCTATCATGGCAACGCCTATCGTGGCAATTGTGGTCCACGAACTTCCCGTCATCATGGAGACAAGGGCAGAAATCACGCATATCGTGGCAAGAAAAATGCCCGGCGAGATAATCTTCAGTCCATAGCACATAAGGGTTGGCACCACTCCGCTTATCATCCAGGTGCCGCTTATGGCACCTATCAGAAGCAGAATCAGAAGTGCCGACGACACGCTGCGTATATTGTCTGCTATTGCCGTCTCCAGCTTGCTCCACGGACACCCGTAGAAAAACATTGATATGGCAATTATCAGCCCCGATGAAATGATGAGAGCCACCTGGCTGGCACCTCCCAGCGCATCCGTCCCGAAATACTTCACCACGAAGAAAAGTATGCCCACCAGCACGGCCAGGGGCATTAACGATACATACCACGAAGGGTTGTCGGATTTGAGTATGGCTTTCATCTTCAAGCCTCTGCCCTAGTTCCTCTTACCGAAGAACCTCAGCAGATAAAGGAAGATATTGATAAAATCCAGATACAGGGAAAGCGCACCGATGACAGCAAGTTTCTGGGTCTGCTCGTTCTCCGGGGCATCCAGAAGCAAAGCCTTGATTTTCTGCGAATCATATGCTGTGATACCGGCAAAGATTATTACGCCCACAAAGCTCACAAGCATGTCAAACATGGTGTTCTTCAGGAAAAGGTTCACAACAAGGGCAAGAATAAGACCCCATACTGCCATGTACAGGATGCGTCCCATTGAAGAAAGGTCCTTCTTGGTGAAGAAACCAACCAGCGCCATACCACCGAACATTCCCGCAGTAATGAAGAAGGTTGTGGCAATGGATCCAAGGTCATATACAACGAAGATGGACGAAAGCACAACTCCGTTAAGCACCGAATAGGCAAGGAACATCAAAGTAGCAACAACTGCCGATATTCTGTCTATTGCAGCGCTAAGACCTATCACAAGCGCAAATTCTGCAATCACAAGCCCAGCAAACACGCCTCGTGTGCCGAAGATGGTGTGCAGAAGCTGAAGATCTGAAGCAACATAATATGCAACCAGACCTGTAACAAGCAATGCCATGCTCATCCACAGATACACCTTATTTACCATTTTGCCGGCAACGGCTTCATCATATGCAAAGCCCGCAGGGCCTGGGGAATACTGATTCATTTCCATAATTTCCAATTTTTTGCAAAGATAATCATTTTACGACACTTTTACTTATATTTACCTCATGAAAGGACGATTTGCACCATCCCCAACTGGCAGGATGCACCTGGGAAATGTCTTCAGTGCACTGCTCTCCTATGCCTCCATAAAAAGCAAGGGAGGCAGCTGGATATTGCGAATAGAGGACCTGGACCCGGGAAGAAGCCGTCCCGAATACTCCCGCCAGATAGAAGAAGACCTCCTTTGGCTGGGCCTGGAATGGGACGAGGGCGGAATGGACAACAGCGATTTCTGCCAAAGCAGACGGTCCGGCATTTACGATCACTACTTCAAACTCCTCCAGGAGCAGTCCATGGTATATCCCTGCTGGTGCAGCCGGGCAGACCTTCTTGCAGCAAGCGCCCCTCACCAAAGCGACGGCCGTGTGGTATACCCCGGCAGCTGCCGCCCCGGCTTTGCCAACGAGGCGGAACTAGAAATTAGAAGACAGCAGGCCCTTTCCAACGGCAGGAAACCCGCATGGAGAATAATATGTCCTGACAAAAACGTTACAGTAAAAGACATTCACTATGGCCCTGTAAGCATGAATCTGGCCAGTGATTGCGGTGATTTCATAATAAAACGTGCCGATGGCACAGCCGCCTACCAGCTGGCAGTTGTGGTGGACGACGCCCTCATGGGAGTTACCGAGGTCGTGCGGGGAAATGATCTTCTGCCAAGCTCACCACAGCAGGCATGGCTGCACGAAAGCCTTGGTTTCACGGCCCCGGATTTCGCCCATCTTCCGCTGCTTTGCGCCGCAGACGGACGCCGCCTTTGCAAAAGGGACAGGGATATGGACATGGGCGAATTGCGTCGCAGATACAGCCCTCAGCAACTTCTGGGCCTGCTTGCAAATCTTGCCGGATTGCAGCCCACTGCAGATGCCATAAAACTGAAGGACCTTGTCCGGTCCTTCGACTGGAACAAGGTCCCTCTGGAAAACATCATCCTTTAAGAAATACTACTGGTTCTCCTTAACGAAGTTGTTGTATTTCTCGTAGTTAGCCTGATACTCGTCACCTTTGTCACGGAAACGGAAGAAGATGTTCTTGAGGTAGTCTGCAAGAGAAACCTTAACACCTTTATCTTTGGAAATGCCGAATGCAGTCTCGAAGCAAGGGATTGCGTTCTGGAGTGCAGCATCGAATTTCTCTACGAGAGCCTGGTACTTGCGGTCGTTGAACTCTTTCTCGGCTTCCTCCTGAATCTTCACAGCCTCGTCCCAGTAAAGAAGACCTGAAGCCACATAACCGAATTCGTATTCAGGATTAACCTCGGAACATTTTGCGTAAGCTGCAAGAGCCTCGTCCTTCTGGCCAAGCTGTTTGCGGATGTTACCCTCCACATAATAAAGGGAAGCATTGTTAGGCTCGTTAACCTTTGCGATATCAAGAAGTTTGAAAAGTTTCTCCGGATCGTCATTTGTATCAAGATAAAGGTTGATAAGACCAACAAGGATACCCTGGTTGTCCGGACATTTTGCGAAGCCTTCCTCAAGAACCACTTTGCATTTTACAGTGTCGCCCTGTGCTTTCTCGCACTCTGCAAGTTTGGCAAAAGCCTCACCCTTCTCATAGTAGCCGTAATTGATACACTCTTCCATCTTTGCTTTTGCAACTGCAAGATTGCCTGCCATGAAAGCTGTGAGACCGCTGTTGTAGATAGCTGCAGTATCAAGCTTTGAAAGAGGGCTTGTCATTGAAGCATCGGCAGATTTCTGGAAGTACTGTGAAGCCTTGTTGAGGTCACCAAGAGTGTATGCAGTGTATGCATCATTCTGGTAGTACTCTGCAACTTTCTCCAGACCGGCGCAGATGTCTTTGGTTTTTGTAGCCTTAGGATCCACTTTGGCCGCATTCTCATATGCGTTCACTGCAATTGCAAGGGCATCCTCCACGTATGGAGCGGTAACTTCGATGATCTGAAGAACGCCAGCCCCGTTGTAGTAGTACTTGCAAGAAGGGTAAACGTCAACGGCATAAGCTGCACCGTTAACAACAACCTCCTCGCTTGAAAGCGGTTTCACGCCAGACATGACCATCTGGAGCTCCTGACGGCCTGCACCAGGCCAGCCATTAAGCTGCGGAGCGGTGTATGCCTCTGTTGCCGCCTTTGCAAGGCCCAGCCATGTTGCAGGTTTGGCAGCCTTCTTCTCGTCATTGCAGGCAGCCTGAGCTGAGGCTACAGCTTTCTTGATGGCGTCTGCCGATTTCTGTGCGTTTGCAAGCTGTACTGAAGCTACAAGCGCGATAAGAACCAAGATTCTCTTCATGATTTTGTTCTATGATAAAGTTAATAATTAATCTTTGCTTTCCTCCGATGCCGCAGTCTGCTCCGGTGTTTCATCATCCTGTTTAGGGACTACCGATACGGCGGCAATGGAATCTTTCTCCCTGATGCTTATGAGTTTCACGCCCTGTGTGGCACGTCCTGCAACACGGATGGAATCCACCGCCATACGTATTGTGAGGCCGCTCTTGTTGATAATCATAAGATCTTCATCGTCACGGACTGTCTTGATTGCAACAAGCTTGCCAGTCTTCTCCGTAATGTCCAGAGTCTTCACGCCTTTGGCGCCGCGGGATGTGATGCGGTAATCATCAGCCTCCGAACGCTTTCCGAAACCGTTCTCGCTTACGGCAAGGATTGTGCGCTGTGCAACATCCTCTGCGTCAAGGTCTCTGCAGATGAATCCTATAACCTCGTCATCATCTTCGATGGAGATACCCTTCACGCCGGCTGCGGTACGGCCCATAGGACGGATGTCATCCTCGTTGAAACGTACGCATCGGCCGTTGCGAGCCGCCATCATTATCTCTGCATTGCCGTTAGTGAGGGTTGCCTCCAGAAGGGCGTCACCTTCCTTGATTGTTACGGCATTGATACCTGACACGCGTATGTTTGCATAAGCCTCAAGGGTTGTCTTCTTGATGATACCGCGTTTTGTACACAGAACCACATAGTGATTTCTGATATAATCGTCATCCTTCTTCAGGTTTGCAACCTTCAGATATGTGCGGATGGAATCTCCAGGCTCTATCTGCAGAACGTTCTGGATAGCACGTCCCTTGGAGTTGCGGTTACCCTCCGGAATCTCGAACACCTTAAGCTTGTAGCAGCGGCCCTTCTCCGTGAAGAAGAGCATTGTGCTGTGCATGTTGGCGATATAGATATGCTCTATGAAATCCTCGTCACGGGTCTGGGAAGCCTTCAGGCCTACTCCGCCACGGTTCTGGGTCTTGAACTCCGTAAGAGCGGTGCGCTTGATATAACCCATGTGGGAGATTGTTATCACTACGTCGTCATCGGCATAGAAATCCTCCGGATTCCACTCGCCCTCCGCAGGCTCTATCACGGTGCGGCGCTCATCGCCGTATTTCTCCTTCACCTCCATGGTCTCATCCTTCACAACCTGAAGCTGGAGAGCCTCGCTGCCAAGGATTTCGTTGCAATGGTTGATGAAAGCCTTCAGTTCGTCAAACTCGGCCTGCAGTTTCTGGCGCTCCAAGCCTGTAAGGGCCTTCAGACGCATCTCCACGATGGCTGTGCTCTGAATCTCGTCAAGCTTGAACTCTGCCTGCAGCTGCTGTTTGGCGTCGTCCGTGCTGGCTGCGCCGCGTATGATCTCTATAACGCGGTCTATATTGTCCTGCGCTATCAGCAGACCTTCCAGGATGTGGGCGCGGGCCTCTGCCTTCGCCTTCTCGAACTGAGTTCGGCGCACAACAACCTCATGACGGTGTTTCACGAAGTTGATGATAAGGTCCTTCAGGTTAAGCGTATACGGACGTCCGCCCACAAGGGCCACGTTGTTGATGCTGAAGCTGCTTTGGAGAGCCGAATATTTGAACAGGGTGTTAAGCACCACATTGGCATTGAAACCCTGCTTCACGCGGAAGATGATGCGGATACCGTTACGCGAAGTCTCGTCGTTCATGTAGGTGATACCCTCTATCTTCTTGTTCTCCACCATCTCCGCAATATGCATCAGCATATCCTTCTTGTTCACCATGTACGGTACCTCTGTGACAACGATGGTGTCACGGCCCTTGTCATCGGTCTCGATATTTGTCTTGGCACGCACCACAACACGGCCACGGCCGGTCTCATACGCCTCCTTTATGCCGCTGATACCCTGAATGATACCGCCGGTAGGGAAATCCGGTCCCTTCACATGCTGCATCAGTTCCTCAACGGTGATGTCCTTGTTGTCTATATAAGCGCAGATGGCATCGCAAACCTCGCAAAGGTTATGAGGAGCCATATTTGTGGCCATACCCACGGCAATACCGGAAGAACCGTTCACAAGCAGTAGAGGAATCTTGGTTGGAAGAACGGTTGGCTCGTCGAAACGCTCGTCGAAGTTCTTCACCATATCAACCGTATCCTTGTCCAGATCATCAACCACAGCTGCAGAAATCTTCTCCAGCTTGGCCTCTGTATATCGCATTGCCGCCGCACTGTAACCATCCATTGAACCGAAGTTACCCTGGCCTTTCACAAGAGGATAACGCAGGTTCCAGTTCTGGGCCATGCGGACCATTGTATCGTAAATACTTGAATCTCCATGAGGGTGATACTTACCCATTACCTCACCCACGATAGAGGCCGATTTCACAGTCGCAACTGAATTGTCCAGATGCAGCTGGTCCATGCCGAAGATAACCCTTCGCTGAACAGGCTTCATACCATCACGCACATCAGGCAGCGCACGGGACACGATGACGGACATCGAATAATCGATGTACGCGCTCTTCATCTGGTGGTCTATTTCCACCTGTTCGATGCGGCCTGTCTTTACTTCATTCTCCATAGAATATTTCTTATTATCATAAACATACAAATATACGAAAAATTATCGTAAATTAGCACAAATTTTCAGCTAAAAACTAGCCTTGAAGGATGGAAATCAAACTCACCGACGAAGTACACGCAATACTGAATTATTCCCGTGAAGAGGCCCTCAGAACGGGCAATTACGAGATAGAGCCTGATCACCTGCTGCTGGGCATCCTGCGCCACGGCAACAACAATGCCGTGGACATATTGGAAGACCTGGGGGCAGACCTTGGCAACTTGAAGGAAAAGATAGACCGCGGCATCACGAAAAGCACCATGATTCCATATTCGGACCTGGAAAGGATAAAGTTCTCCAGGACCAGCGAAAACCTCATCTCAATAATGATGATAGAGGCTCACAAGAACGGATGCTACGTGACATCGGCCGTACATCTGCTGCTGGCTCTGGCAAAGACCCAGGTGGGCTGGGGAATGTCCCTCCTTGCCAAGAAATACGATGTCTTTTACGAAAACATACAGGCCCTGATGCAAAGCTCCTACCCCCAGGATCCCGGAGAGGCTCCCCAGGAAGAGGCTCCGCAGCCACGCTTGCGTCAGATAAGGATTCAGGCCCCGCAAGAGCCCGGCCTTCCGCCAGATGAGGAGATAGACCTGGAAAACTTCGGCACAGACCTCACGGACCAGGCCGGGAAAGGCCGTCTGGACCCGGTGGAGGGGCGTGAGGCAGAAATAGAGCGCATTATCCAGATTCTGGGCAGACGCAAGAAAAACAACCCGATGCTGGTGGGAGAGGCCGGTGTTGGCAAAAGTGCCATCGTAGAGGGTCTTGCAACGCGCATAGCAAGCGGCAACGCACCGCGCAACCTTCTGAAAAAGAAGATCTTCAGCCTGGATCTGGCATCCGTTGTGGCCGGAACCAAGTTCCGCGGAGAGTTCGAGAAAAGGCTGAAAAACATAATGAACGAGATTGCAGAGCGCAAGGATATCATACTTTTCATAGACGAGTTCCACACCATAGTGGGAGCCGGGAAATCGGAAGGAGGCCTTGATGCTGCAAACATCATGAAGCCAGCCCTTGCACGCGGAGAAATCCAGTGCATAGGTGCCACAACAGTGGAGGAATTCACGAAATATGTGGAAAAGGACGGAGCGCTGGACCGCCGTTTCCAGAAGGTTCTCATAGAAAAGACCGATTACAGGCAGACCATGGACATCCTGCACAGGATCAAAGAGGGATATGAAGACCACCACAACGTTTTCTATACGGACGACGCACTGGACGCCTGCGTAAAACTTTCAGAGCGCTACATCAACGGCCGATGCCTTCCGGACAAGGCCATAGACCTTATGGACGAGGCCGGTTCCATGGTGCGTCTGAAAAACGGGAACAAGCCCGCGTATGTAACTAATGAGGACGTTGCCGCCGTCATATCAAAAATGACAGGCATACCGGTTGGAAAGGTTGCCCAAAGCGAAAGCCAGCGCCTTGCGGGAATGGCGAAAATCCTGAAGAAATGCGTTATCGGCCAGGACGAGGCCATAGAAAAGATAAGCCGCGCAATATGCCGCAGCCGTGCCGGAATAAAAGACCCGAACCGCCCTATAGGAAGCTTCCTGTTCTTCGGCCCAACCGGTGTGGGAAAGACCCTGCTGGCAAAGAGCCTGGCAGAATATCTGTTCGACAGCGCAGACAACATCATACGCATAGACATGAGCGAATACATGGAAAAATTCGCCGTCACACGCCTGATTGGTGCGCCTCCGGGCTATGTTGGCTTCGACGACAACGGCCAGCTTACGGAACCCGTGCGCCAGAAACCATACTGCGTGGTTCTGCTGGACGAGATTGAAAAGGCCCACCCGGATATTTTCAACCTGTTGCTGCAGGTTATGGACGAAGGCCGTCTCACAGACAGCCACGGCCGCACTGTATCTTTCAAGAACACCATTCTCATCATGACGTCCAACATAGGTTCGCGTGAGGTGGCAGAGCGCGGAAACGGAGTTGGATTCCATACACGTCAAAGCGAAGACAGCGGACTAAGGGAATCCATCATTGACAAAGCCATGAGCCGCACCTTCCCGCCCGAATTCCTGGGACGCGTGGACGAAAAGCTTTCTTTCCGAAGCCTGGACCTTGGTGACATCAGGAAAATCGTGGACCTGGAACTGGAGCGCATCTCGAAGCGCGTTTCCGACAACGGATTCACCCTGGAAATATCTCCTGCCCTGCGCCGCCGCATCATACAGGAAGGCTTCAACCCCCAATTTGGTGCAAGGCCGCTTCGCAAGGCCATACTGGAACTGATAGAGGACCCCGTTTCCGAGATCCTCATACAAAGACGCATATCCAGAAAAAAGGATAAGACTATAAAACTTTCCTGAAGGCCACACAGGCATTATGACCTCCGAAGCCCAGCGAATCGCTGACGGCAATGGTAAGGTCCGCCTTTACGGCCTTGTTCGGAGTATAATCAAGATCGCATTCAGGATCCTGTTTGTCCAGGCCTATTGTGGGAGGCACAACACCTTCCCTCAAAGCCATGACAGATGCAATGGCCTCAACCGCTCCGGCTGCACCCATAAGATGCCCGGTACATGATTTCGTGCTGCTCACATGGGCCTTCTTCGCATTCCTGCCAAGTGCAAGATGGAAGGCTTTGGTCTCGCACACATCATTCAGCGGAGTGCCTGTTCCGTGCGCATTCACGTATATCACATCCCTCCTTCCGCAGAATCCCGCCGATTTCAAGGCCATTTTCATGGCTTCGGCCTGGGTGGAAGCATCGGGACGCGGTGCTGTAAGGTGATATGCATCACAGGTTGAACCGTAACCGCACAACTCTGCAAGTATGGTTGCTCCACGCTTCACCGCATTGTCATAAGATTCCAGAACAAGGGCGCCGGCACCATCTCCAAGAACGAAACCACCCCTTTCGGCATTGAAAGGAAGTGATGCTCTCATGGGATCTTCGGACTTCGAAAGAGCTCTCATATTGCCGAAGGCTGCAATGGCAAGACCTATGTTCGCAGCTTCCGCACCGCCGCACAGCATGGCATCCGCATAACCGTGCTTGATGGCCCTGTACGCCTCTCCAATGGCGTGTGTACCGGTAGAGCAGGCCGTAGACACAGACATGCACGGTCCCTGCGCATTATGTTTGATGGCGATTCCGCCGGCTGTGATATTTGTAATCAGCGTTGGAAGAAACATTGGGGAAATCCATTTCGGTCCCTGGTTCTCCATCTTAACGCAACCGTCATATGTGGTCTGGAAACCTCCCACGCCCGTACCGAAATACACGCCGAAACGCGCAGGATTGACATTCTCCCCGGACACCAGACCAGACTGTTTCATAGCCTGGTTCGCAACGGCCATGCCATACACGCTCACATGGTCCATCTTGCGGATGAAAGCGGGATCCACCCCGTCGTCTGCAGGATTGAAATCCTTCACGCAGGCCCACACCTTCGCAGGCAGGTCTTTCGCGAATGACTCATCCATCTTCTCTATTCCGCAAACTCCGTCCTTAAGATTATTCCAAAACGTATCAACACTGTTACCAATGGGAGAAACAACTCCCATTCCGGTTACTACAACTCTCATTTCTGCTCCTTCTTTTTCCTTTTAGACCTCTGTACGCCCTTTGCGCTCTGAACAAGGAATTCATCCATCAGGATATTGCGCGCGGCATAAACATCAAGAGCACAGGCCAGAAGCGGGAACAGAGCTGTCCACGACATAATCTGGCTGTCCCTGGTCTGGAAGTAATACACCAGAAGCCACAGCTGGAAACCCAGGGTTACAATAGCCGTAAAAATCACAACACGTATCTGCTTCATCCTCCATTTGTATCCGCCCAAAGCAAGAACATGAAGGACAGTGAGGAGAACCAGCCATATCTTGAATACAGGTCTGGAGGTATAGGCTATATGTTCCACGCTTCCATCGGCCTGCAAAACATTTGCGATATTACACCAGAACAGCGACGCAACAAGAAGCGTAGCTACAGCCAGAAGCAATGTCTGATATCTTTGCCACATAAAAGGTTAGTACACAAAAAGCACGCAAATTTACTAAATTTTTGAGTAAAAATCGTATATTTGATAGATACAGTAAATAAAAAAGTCATGAGAATTGCAGAATCCGAACTTATAATCAACAGCGATGGCAGCGTGTTCCATCTTCACATGCTTCCGCAGCAACTGGCCGATACAGTTATCATTGTGGGCGACAGGGGCCGCGTGGACATGATTAAAAAATATTTCACCGACATAGAGTACGAAACTTCCTCAAGGGAATTCCATTCATTCACCGGAAAATATAACGGCAAGAGGATGACTGTACTGTCCACCGGAATAGGCATAGGAAACATCGATATCGTCATGAACGAGCTTGACGCCCTTGCCAACATAGACTTCAACACGCGTGAGATAAAACCGGAACACAGAACCCTCACAATCATGCGCATAGGCACCTGCGGCGCAATCCAGCCCGATGTCCCTATAGGCTCTTACATTTTCAGCAAGTACTCTCTTGGAACAGACGGCCTTATAAGCTGGTATGCCAGCAGGCAGGAGGTTACAGAGCTGGACATGGAGAAGGCGCTGATGGAGCATATCCACATCCCGGAAGGCGTGGATCCGCGCTACATAGGTCTCCCATACATAGCAAAGGCAAGCGAGAAGCTTACAGAACTTTTCAAAGACTGCACGGTGCAGGGCATCACGGTGGCGGCTCCAGGGTTCTACGGCCCGCAGGGCAGGGCTCTGCGCATCCCTCTGGCACTCCCAAACATGGTGGACGAATTCGAGTCCTTCAACTACAACGGAGAGAGAATCATGAATTTCGAGATGGAAAGTTCTGCCATCGCCGCCATGGGACGCCATCTTGGGCATGAATGCGGCACCGTATGCTGCGCCATAGCCCACAGACACCATAAGGCCAGCAACCCGGATTACAAACCGATGGTTGAAGGCCTTATAAAAATAGTACTGGACAAATTGTCCCTCTAAAAAGACTATTTCTTAACCCTGGCTATCACGCTCACAAGCAAAGCGCCAAGAATGCCGGCACAGATTGATCCCAGCAGGACAGCAATCTTGCCGGCATCTCTCATTGTTGTCATCACCGCAGTATCGGCAACATCGCCGAAAGACAGGGTATCAACAAAAATACTCATGGTGAAGCCTATGCCGCCAAGACATGCAACTGCAAAGAACATAGGCCAGCTGGCCTTGTCGGGCATGTCTCCAATCTTAAGTTTTACGGCAATCCAGCTGAAGAGGGTGATTCCCAGAGGTTTGCCCACAACCAGACCAAGGAAGATACCCAGGCCCACGAAACCATACTCCGGATGCGCAGCTATAGTCTGTACGAAGATGTTGAAATAGGACACGTCGGGAATTGTAACGCCGGCATTCGCAAGGGCGAACACTGGCATGATGAAGAAGTTCACCCACCCGCCAAGAGCATGCTCCACACGATAGCTCATGTCCATTGTACCCTGGGCAACATTGTGCAGAACGCGCAGACAGTGCTTCTGCGGGCCGTTAGGGAACGGCTCTTCGTCTATGCCGTCAAGGGAATCAAGCTTTGCGATATAGGCATCACGCTTGTGATAGTACTGCGCCTTGGTATAACGCGCGGTGGACGGAATAAGGAAGGCCATCACCACACCGGACATGGTGGCGTGGATACCGGAATAATAGAAAAGCACCCACACTACAAAGGCCATCACAAGATATGGAGCCATGCGTTTCTCGCCCAGTTTGCGGAGAAGGACCGTAAGCAGTATGCAAGCCAGAGCAAGTCCCAGAAGAGCGAAATTGATGCTTCCTCCGTAGAAAAGGGCCACAACAAGAATGGCAATCAGGTCATCGGCAATGGCAAGTGCGGTGAGGAATATCTTCAGTGACACAGGCACCTTGTTGCCCAACATGGACAGGATGCACACGGCAAAGGCTATATCGGTTGCAGTAGGGATACCCCAGCCTCCGGAGGCCAAGGTTCCGGCATTCACGGTATAATAGATGATGGCAGGAGCCACAACACCGCCCACGGCGGCAATAACCGGCATCAGGGCCTTTTTCACGGACGATAGTTCTCCCGTAGATATCTCGCGCTTGATCTCCAGGCCCACGGTGAAGAAGAACACCACCATGAGGATATCGTTGATAAATTTCTCCACGGTCATCTCCTTCGGGAAAAGGAAGGACCATCCGCTTTCCGGATCGAAGAAATGTATCTGCATGCCCATGTTCAGGAACTGGTGATAGAAATGCTTTGTGAACGGGAGGTTGGCAAGAAGCATCGCAACAGCAACGCACACAAGCAGCACCACACCCTGGAACCAGGCTTTCTTGGAAAGGCTTTCGCTCTTGGCATTGAACTGGGCCACGCTCTTCGTCCACTTGTATATCGGAATAAGTTTCATTCTCTGTAAAAAAACTAGGGTTAAACTTGAAATTTGAAAAACGAGCGCGAAGATACAAAAAAAAGTGGCCCTAAGCCACTTTTTAACCGAATAATTTCAATCGGGGCTGTTTTCTACTGAGCCTGCTGCTTTGCCTGCATCTCTGCTGCCAGCTGCTCCAGTGTGCGTCCCTCCTTGATACCCAAGAACTTACGTACTGCAGGAGTAAGATCCACGCTCTGTGCAGGGTCTACATAAAGAGCAGAACTTGCGTCGAACACATATATATAACCTCCGTTCTTGGCAACCTCGTTAAGAGTGTCCTGGAATTTCTTCATGACAGGAGCTGTAAGCTTGTTCTGGATAGACTGGAGTTCCTGCTGCATGTTGGACTGAGTCTCCTGGATACGGTTCTCCATCTCCATGATCTCTTTCTCCTTGCTCTCTTTCACAGCGGCTGTCCAAGTGGCAGCTTTCTGCTGGTAGGTCTGAACCTTTGACTGATACTCCTCGTACATGGATTTCATAACCTCCTGATTCTCATTTACTATTGCATCCATCTGTGAACGAACCTCGTCCATTTCAGGCATGAGCTGGAAGCACTCCTGAGAATTGATGTGAGCGAATTTCTGTGCAAATGCCGCAGTGCTTACCACTGCCATTGCTACTACTAGAAGATTTTTTTTCATATTGTATTGCATTTATAATTATTACTCAATTTTAGAACTGCTGGCCTATGACAAAGTGGAACTGGCTCTTGCCGCGCGCAGGGTCGTCGAAACCGTAACCCCAGTCAACACCCAGCAAACCGATCATAGGGAGGAACACCCTCACGCCCACACCGGCTGAGCGTTTGATATTGAAAGGATTGAAGTTTTTGATATCGGCCCAGCAGTTACCACCTTCAAGGAAGGCAAGTACATAGATTGTGGACTGAGGCTGCAGAATTACAGGATAACGCAATTCGACGGTAAACTTGTCATACACGTTACCGGTGTAGGCTGAACCACTGCTGTACGGAGTCACCGAAGTAGGGGTGAGCGAATAGTTCTCGTAACCGCGCAGTGAGATAATCTCCGAACCGTAGGTATTGTAACCGCTCATACCGTCACCACCAACAAGGAAGCCCTCGAAAGGAGAATATCCCAGACCGCCCTGGGCGATTGAACGTGAGTCATATTTTCCAAGATATCCGAACTGGGCACGGGCCATAAGCACCAGATCACCCACAAGCTTCGAATAGAAAGTTCCCTTGAAAGACCATTTGTGATACTCTATCCACCTGTAGCGCTGTGCTGCAGTCATGGTATTGTAGTCCACCTGGCTTGGCTTGCTGACGTGATGCACCTCACCTGCCGCATCGGTATATTTCTTTCTGAACAGCGAATATGGCGGAGTGAGTGCCAGTGACAGGGTAAGCTCACTACCCTGACGCGGATAGATCTGCTGGTCTGTACTGTTTCGCGTAAGCGATATTGTGTAGGCAAGGTTGTTGGAGATACCTGTATTGAACAGGAAGTTGTAGTTCCAGTTCTTAAGCCTGTATGTCTGCCAGCTCACCTGATTGTACAGCACAAAGTAGCTGTCCGGCCATTTCAGACGCGTACCTATTCCGGCCGATGCACCGTACACCTCCATAAACTCGTCATTGGTAAGCATGTTCAGATATATGTACGAGTTGGTCTGGCGGGTGTAGTAGACGCCCAGGTTCAGGGATGTAGGTTTCTTGCCGAAAAGCCAAGGCTCCGTGAAGCTTGCAGAAAGGCTGGTATAATATGTACCGTTGGTCTGGAAGCGGAAAGACAGGTTCTGTGCGTCTCCAAGAGGTACGGGACGCCATGCGCCCTTGTCAAAGAAACGGTGTGTACTGAAGTTGTTGAAACTTACACCCACGGTGGCCACAAAGGTGTTGCCGCCCCAACCGCCGGAAAGTTCCAGCTGTGACGAAGGTTTCTCCGTTACATTATATACTATATCAACGGTATTGTTCAGCTGGTTAGGGATGATGGAATAGCCTCCCTCCTTTGAAATGGCCTCAGGATCGAACTGTCCCATGGAAGAAATCTCACGGATGGAACGCTCGAAATCACTCTGGCTGAAAAGGTATCCCGGACGTGTGAACAACTGGCGGCGAACCACCTTCTCGTTGGTGAGGTCGTTACCATTTATTATGATATGGTCCAGATATGCAGGCTTGCCCTCTACGATTCGCATCTCCACATCCACGCTGTCGCCCTCTATGTTAACCTCCACAGGCTGGAGATTGAAGAAGAGGTAACCGTTGTCCCTGTACAGCTTGCTTACGTCATAATCGTTTTGCTTGCCGCCACCGAAGAGGCGTTTCTCCATGGTAACCATATCATACACGTCACCCTTCTGGATTTTCAAGATGTCATTGAGGGTCTCCGATGTATATATGCTGTTACCTGTCCAGGTTACATTGCGGAAATAATATCTCTTGCCTTCTTCGAATTTGAAATCAATTTCCAAACGGTTAGGCTCCACATAATACATGGAATCCTTTACGATGCGGGCATCACGGAAACCGGCCTCGTTGAAGGTGCTTATAAGGTTGTTCTTGTCGTTAGGATATTCCTTGTCGTTGAATTTCTTGCTCTTGAAGAAGTTCATCAGGCGGTTATCCCTGGTCTTCTTCATGCTTTTCATCAGTTTGTAATCGGTGACATTCTCGTTACCCTCGAAGGTAATGGTCTTGATCTTCACCTTTTCACCCTTCGTGATGTGGAAATTCACGCGTATCGCACCGCGAATCATGGTGTCACGCTTTGTCATCACCTTCACGTCACAAAGATGGAAACCCTTCTCCTTGTAGTAGCGCTTGATGATGTTCACGCTTGCATCGGCCATATACTCCGAATATGCCGCACCGCGTTTGAAAGAAAGCCTTTCCCTCAGATCCTTCTCCTCGCTGTTCTTGATACCGCTGAAAGAGAAGCGCGAGATGCGCGGGCGCTCTGTGATCTTCACCATGAAATAGGCCGAATCGCCTTTTTCGCTAAGATGGTCTATGCTAAGGGACACATCCTCAAAATAGCGCTGCATCCACAGACGGCGCACGATATTGGACACATCCTCGCTGGGAACTGTAATCTGCATTCCCTCACGCAAACCTGTCAGCTGTATAATCTGGTCCTTATTGAAAGCAGTAAGTCCTTCAACGTCAACTCCGGCAACAATATATTGCTTAGGTGCGTTATAGTCCACAACCACATTGCTTTGCGCCAGGGCATCCGGAGCACACAGCCCCAGAAGCACAGCCGCAAAAAGCGTCAAAACACGAAATTTCATCTCTCTATAACAAAGCATCTTGCAAAGATAACACTAATTATTTGGTTTTCCCATACCTGCGGTCACGTTTTGCATATGCATCCAGAGCTTTGCGGAACTGCTCCTCGTCAAAATCCGGCCATAAAACATCCGTATAGTAGAACTCCGAGTATGCGGCCTGCCACAAAAGATAATTGCTTATACGCTGTTCTCCGGAGGTTCTTATTATCAGGTCCGGATCCGGAATACCTGCAGTGCACATATACTTTCCAAAGTCCTCCAAAGTGGCATTCTGCGCAGATGAAGGGTCTTTTGCCGCATCCAGGGCGAATCTTTTGGCCGCCTGAAGAATGTCCCATTTTCCGCTGTAGCTTACGAACAGGATGATTGTTATGCGGCTGTTCGCTGCAGTTCGTCTCTCGCATTCAGAGAATATGCTGTTAAGTTCCTCACTAAGCCTGCCGCGGTTTCCCAGCACAAGAAAGCGTACACCCTCCCGCATCAGTTCGGACTGCTCCTGCATGGTATATTTCATGAAAAGCTGCATAAGACCGGTGACCTCCGCCTCG
>JAKSKO010000030.1 GCA_024401715.1 Bacteroidales bacterium | reverse complement strand
CCGCGAATCCCATCACGGCGAGTGCCAGGAATATGATTTTTTTCATGACAGTTTATTTGAGCTCTTCAGTTTTGCACCAGTCCATATCGTTGTAGTCGTCGTTCTCGCCGCACATGCCCCAGATGAAGGTGTAGTTGCGGGTAGCGCATGCGCTGTGGATGCTCCACTGCGGAGAGATGACGCTCTGCTCGTTGTGCATCCAGATGTGGCGTGTTTCCTGAGGCTCGCCCATGAAGTGGCACACTGCCGCGCCTTCAGGCACTTCGAAATAGAAATATACCTCCATGCGGCGGTCGTGGGTGTGTGCAGGCATGGTGTTCCAGGTTGAACCCGGGGCGAGCTCTGTCATACCCATCTGCAGCTGGCAGCAAGGCACGACCTCTTTTACCAGCAGGCGGTTGATGGTGCGCTCGTTGCTCTCTTCCAGGCTTCCGAGGTGCATTACCACGGCGTCGTCCTTGGTAACCTTCTTCACGCCTGTCTCCCTGTGGGCTGTGGCGCTGCAGAAGTAGAAATGTGCGGGAGCGTCGACATTGTCGCTCTTGAAAGTGATGTGGCGTTCTCCACGGCCTACATACAGGGCCTCCTTGTACTCCAGGTGGTACTCTTCTTCGCCCACCAACACTGTGCCGGCGCCGCCGACGTTGATGATGCCCACCTCACGGCGTGAAGTGAAATAAGGGGCGCGCAGAACCTCGGGAGCCTCCATCACCAGAGCCTCGCCGGTTGGAACGGCGCCACCTGTGATGATGCGGTCAAACATCGAATAAACCATGTTGATCTCGCCTGGAACCATGACGTTCTCCACCAGGTATTCCTTGCGGATACGTTCTGTGTCATAATGTTTTGCGTCCAGATTGCTTGATGCCTGACGCACGGTGCAATTGATCTTTGCCATATTTTAAGTTCTTTAATATATTTCTACTGATCCTCCGTTGTTCTTCTTAATGCATGCTGTGGCATAGAATCCGGTCTTGGCTCCTATCCATTTTCCTTCCCTGGCCTTGAACGGAGCACCCAGGGTCTTGAATTTCCTGCCGTCCGTGCTGTACTGGAAGGTACATAGGCAGCCTTTTTCCACCTTCACCCTGAAGTGGATGTCGGTGAAGAGTTCGTGCGGCAGTACCACCTCGTCGGAATACGCCTCGGCCGCTCCGCTCTCTGCATCCATGCAGGTGGCGCGGCGCAGGATTATCCTGTTGCCGTCAAAGTACAGCTCTATCGCCGAATAGTCTATGCCCATTACGATGAGACCCGTCCTGTCTCCGGGGTAGCTGGCCCTGAAGGATAATTTTGCCTGCAACTGCATCTGGGGGCCCACAATCTTCTCCAGCAGGAGGTTCGGAGTGTCCCAGAGATTCTTCCATCTGCGTGGATTCTGTATGCAGTTCAGCCTTATGCATCCCTCGCTGGGGTTCATAAGGGCCCAGTCCGTCTGCGGCGAGGCATGCCACTGCCAGTTGTATGGGATGTATTCGTGCGTGAAATCTGTCCTGGTCTCGAGAGCCGACACGCTGCGCGGATATTTCTTGTCAGGGAAAGGCGCAGGTCTGCGGTATTCGCTCACAGGCTCTCCTATGCCGTCGCCGTCCATGTCCACTCCCATGGTGCACCAGCCGTCGTCAGTCCATTTCATAGGCTGCATGTGCACCACGCGGCCGTATGCGTAACGGTCTTCGAAATGCAGGAACCAGCAGTCTCCGGCGGCGTCTTCCACCCATCCGCCCTGGTGAGGGCCGTGGATGTCGGTCTTGCCCTGATGGAGCACCGTGCGGTATTCATACGGACCGTAAATGTTTTTCGAGCGCAGCACCATCTGCCAGCCTTCCTTAACTCCTCCTGAAGGGGCGAAGATGTAGTACCAGCCGTTCCTTTTGTAGAATTTCGGACCTTCTATGGTGTCGTCATTACTCTTGTTGCCGTCGAATACCATCACCTGCTCGCTGATGAACTGCGTGCACTCGGCATCCAGTTCGCACACTCCCAGCACGCTTTTGAATCCGGCGCGGCTTCCTGCCCATGCATGAACAAGATAAATCCTGCCGTCATCATCTCTGAGAGGGCAGGTGTCTATGATTCCTTTGCCTTTCCACACCTGGACAGGTTCGCTCCATGTCCCGGCCGGGTGATCGGCATGTACCTGAAAAACGCCAAGGTCCGGATCTCCCCAGAAGATCCAGAACCTGTCATTGAAATATCGTATTGCCGGAGCCCAAACCCTGTTGCCATGCTGAACATCCGAAACAGGCGGTCCGTACATTTTCGGCAGCGCCGCATTGACTATGTCCCAGTTCACGAGATCCGTGGAATGAAGTATCTGAAGTCCCGGAATGCAATTGAATGAACTGGACGTCATCCAGTACTCTCCGTCCACGCATATTACATCGGGATCGGAGTAGTCGGAGTGGAGCACAGGTTCCGTGAACGTTCCCGGAATTGTGAGCAGAGACAGTATGAACGCAATAAGAGTCATATACAAATATAAATATTTTATTTTGAAACTTGCAATCTGTGCAGTGCTTCTATGTAATAATAGTCTGCATAGATGATGGAATAATCCACTTCGCTGCCGTTAGGCTTGTGGCCTGTGGAATGCAGCAGGAAAGCATCGTTTAACCCTGCGCTGCAATAGTTTGAGGAGAGAGAGTCCACTATCTTTCGGGCCGTTTCCATGTAGTTTGCTCCTTTTTCGCCCGGAATGTATGAAGAAAGCTCGATAAGGGCCGAAGCCACGATGGCTGCAGCGGAAGCATCCTTAGGCTCCTGCGGAATGCACGGAGCGTCGAAGTCCCAGTACGGCACGAGATCTTCCGGAAGTTTGTCAAGATATGCGTCGCTGATCCTGCATGCGAAATCCAGGTACTTTTCATCCTTGGTGAAGCGGTAGCACATGGTGTAACCGTATATGCCCCATGCCTGGCCGCGCGCCCACATGCTGTCGTCGGCGAATCCCTGGTGCGTGCAGCTGTACAGGTGACGGCCGCTGAGTGGGTCATATACAGCCACATGGTATGAAGTTCCGTCAGGACGGAAGTTGTTCTCCATGGTCTTGTCGGCATGCGATATGGCGATATCCCTCCAATTCGGATCTCCTCCGTTTTCCGCTGCCCAGAACAAGAGTTCCAGGTTGATGAGGTTGTCCATGATGGTGTTGTGACCGCCGAAATTGTCCACTTCCCTAGGCCATGACAGTATCGTGCCCACGGCAGGATTGTAGAGCTCGGAAAGCTGACCGGCGGTTTCCAGCAGTATGTCTTTGTATTTCTGCTCGCCGGTTATCCTGTAGGCGTTGCCGAAGCTCGGGAACATTATGAAACCCAGGTCATGGTCGTATGCCTTGCTGTGCGCTATGAACTCCAGGGCCTCGGTATAGTTGCGTGCAGCTTCCCCTATGGTCTTGTCCTGGGATGCTTCGTATGCATACCACAATATGCCCGGCCAGAATCCTTCTGTCCAGCATTCGCGGCTTACTTCGCGGCAGCTCCACACTGTGTCTCCCGGGGCTATGTTCCTTGGAGATTGCGTATAGTCCGCATCCAGATGCTCCAGGGCTGTTTTTACCTGAGACACGCAAAAGTCCATTCTCGAGTCTCTTGCAGGGGTGCAAGATGCCATGGCAATCAGCGATATGGCAAGGGCTGAAAATATCTTGTTCATTATGGTTTGAGTTTCTTTCCGTTAATCTTTACGTTACATCCGGCGTCGCATTCCGATTTCCATTCTCCGTTCATCTTTTTAAGGACCGTGCAGCCGTGAAGTCTGGATTCGATGTCTATTCTGGTGCCGTCGCTGAGGGTGCAGTGCAGGCTCCTGCCTTCCAGCAATATGTTTTCCGGACACACAACGGCCAGGGTGGCATCAGCCTCGGTGGCGTCATATTTCATCTTCATGTCCCTGTCTGCGGACAGGATAACGTGGCTCTGCCCGTCGCTGAAGCTTACCTTCACCGCCTCGAATCCGTTGCCGGCGAATTCCACGCCGCTTATCTCCATCTTGTCTGTCGAAGCGTATGGCTGATAAACTGCGGTGAACGGCTTGTTCCATGCCTCGCCATACTGCCTTGCTATGAATGTGCGGCAAGGCTCCTCGTGTGCCGGGTAAGGCATCTTGCTGCCTTTGAAGGCGTTGACCTTAGGCGCCAGGGCCTTGAACACCTTGCGCTCGGGTGCGCCTTTCATCCACAGCATCATTCCATTGCTGCCGCCATCCGGAAGGCTCATGGTGAATTTGCCCTTCACGGTGTTCTCTGTCATTGCGGAGTATTTGTCCCAGAAATATGAGTAGGCGTAGATGGATGCTCCGGCAAATGACAGTTCCTGGGTAGGCTGCAGGTCAAGGGATGATCCGTCTGCGGCGCTGAGCTCCAGGCTCTGGCCTATGTTGTGGTAGAAATAGTCGTGGAATTTGTCTTTGCCGTCCTTTTTGTGGGAGCGGAATACATCCACATAGTAGCCGCAGCCCTCTTTTGCGGCCACCATCACCAGCTGTCGGCGCTGGTCGGAAAGGGTCTCGGGCTCTATGAAACTGAAGTCGCCGTACATCACGCCGCCAAGGTATTCCTTCTCCATAGGCTGTGGATAACATGCCTCCAGTTTGAAAGGATGGTGGGACTGCATGAAGGTGAATGAGGATACGCCATCCACGCAGACGGTGTTGTGGGCGGGGAACTGCGCATAATATTCTCCGTGGTCCAGAGTGGTGTAGCCGGCACCTCTGCCTGAATCCACTCCCTGGACATATCCCTTGCCGTACAGCTCCATCGTCAGGCCGTTGGCATGAGCGTGGTTGCCCTCGGCTCCGGCCACGCTCATCATGAGCGACGACTGCGGATCATTGCCGCTGCGGGCCGCGAACCAGCTCACACCCTCGCTGTAGAACACCGGTGTCTGATAGTCGGTCACCGGGCCCTCGAGCTTCATGAAGTATGACCTGTTGGACAGGGTGTAGTATGAATCGCCCCACGAAGCTATCATTCCGTTGGGGAAGAAGTACTGCGGGATGACGGTGATGGCTTTTTTCAGAACAGGGTATGTCTCTTCCAGCCTTATGCCCAGCTTGCTGTTTACCAGGCGCACGAAAGATGAGAACTCGTCCATCACCATGGTGGCGTAGTTGGCGCATTCCGTCCATACGCCGGCCTTCATGTCGAAACCGTAGTCTATGAGCTTGCCTATGGACCACTGTCGTATCGAATTCTCGTTGAGAATCTCGTTCAGATACCATTCGCGTCCGCGACCGTCGGAATATGCGGCGTCGCTCTGCAGCACGAGTGCAACCCTCAGCACGAACTGGGCCTGGATGAGGTTCCAGTTGTTGTGGGGTACGCCTCCCTCTATGATGGCGTCCGCCCATTTGCGGAAGCAGTCTTCGTACATGGAGATTTTCTCCGGGCGTGTCCTGAGCAGGTAATCGTGCAGGAAGTCGTAGCATTCCGCGCTCGGAACTATCACGTTCTCGTGTATGACCTCGAAGGATGTAGGGCCCACAAGGGTCTGCTGGTGGCCGTGCGCCAGATCCAGCGGAACACTCCTGTAATACAGACCGCTCATGAAGGTGTCGAACACCAGGGCTGCGAGCTCTGCATGGCTCTCTTTTCCGTATTTGTGATAGAGTGCCGCTGCGTCACGCGCTATGGACATGATTTCGTTGTTGATGGAACCTGCGGCACCTCCGGTGACTTTCGGGTCCACCCATGCCATGTGGCCGTCTTTCCTGTTGCGCATCCACATGCCCAGGCTGTCCTGGTACTCGGGCACATCTTCCAGTGAAGGGCGTGCCCATGCACTCTCGCCGCCTCTGTTGGCAACGTATCTGACAGTCGGCACCGGTGCGGCCGGACCACCCACATGATGCAGTTGTTCGCCTTCTATATAAACCTCGGTGGCATGGCTGTTCCAGTACATCTGCAGCCTTGCACGCAGGCTCTCGGGACGTTCCGCCCATTTTTCCACCCTTTCGGTGGCTTTCGCCTCGTCCTTGAAGGCGTTGCCTTCCGCAATGCGGGGATACGCACTGTCAAGATGGGGGATGAGTATCTCCAGCGTGCTCGCCAGTATGCTTGTGAGTATGAAATTCATCATAGAGTGTTCTTCTTTTTGAGAGTTGCGTATTTCTTCAGCTCAGCTTTTGAGGCAGGGGTGAAGATTGCTGCGCAGCCTCCTTTTGGCTGCATGCCGATGTTCAACGTATAGCTGCTGTCCACGATGTATCTTCTGACAGCCACTTTTGCGTCCGTAGGAACACTCTGGTCGTCGGTGAATATGGTCATGACGTAACGGGTGTCCTTCTGCAGGAAGTCCGTCTTCACGCTGATCTCCGCACCTTCGTCGCATGCTATGGCTCCGAGGTACCACTCTGAGCCATTTCTCCTGGCTATGGCGGCGCTGCGCGTGATGTCGTCGTTGACAACCCTGGTCTCATCCCACACCGTCGGCACGCGGTCGAAGAACTCCAGGTCCTCTGTCTCCTTGATTCTGCCCGGATGGTCATACCAGAACAGGGTCTGGAGAGGGGAGAAGTACATTACCGGCAGAGCCAGCTGGTGCGCGTGTGTGTTCTTGTTGCGCGGATCATAATAGCATACGGTGTAGTCTCCGGCTCCGCACAGCATCCTCGTGAAAGGCAGGATGGTGTTGTGCGTTGCGCTCGGGAACTCCTCGTTGCCGCAGATTCCCTCCTGGGTCAGGAGGTTGGGATATGTACGGGAGTATCCTGTAGGACGGTATTCGTCATGGATGTTGACCATGATGTGGTGGTCGGCTGCCTGACGCACGAGCCTGTGCATCCAGTCCGCCCAATGCTGGCTGGTAAAGTGCACGAAACCGAATTTGACTCCGGCCATACCCCATTTCTCGTAGGTCTCGAAAAGTTTTTCGCCCTGCATCATCAGAGCATGCTGGTTGACATATACCCACACGCCTATGCCTTTCTGCTTGCCGTAGTCGATGACCTTCTGCATATCGACAGGCACCACGACTTTTGTGGCGTCTACGTCGAAATCATCGGCCTTGCCGTACCATTTCCAGTCGTAGAGTATGTGCTGCATGCCATGGCGTGCGGCAAAGTCTATGCATGCCATGCTGTTTTCCATAGTCATGCGTGTCTCACGTATTATCTTGCCCGGCTTGATCCACGATTCATCGGCAATCGCGCTGGCCTCGTTGAGGTTCAGCACCAGATCGTTGTTTTCCAGCAGGCCGCCGAGCCTGTCGGCAGTGATGATGTATCTCCATGGCAGAGTATAAGGCGTAACGATGTCGGTGGCGTTGTCGTTGAGGCTCTCAACAAGGGTGGATGCCTTGTCGGCGGACAGTTTGAGTTTTCCGCGCGGGAAGTCCACTACGGCCGCTTCTCCTACGGCTGCATACAGGCCTCCGGGAAGTTCGAGCACCAGAGGTCTCTCGGCGTCATCTTTCCATTCTTCCAGCGGGAGTTTCGAATAGAACCCCTGGGCCCAGGCGGTGTGCCAAGCCATGGTGCCCTGAGGAAGGGCGAATTCGCTGTTGTCCGCCTTGATTCTGTAGTACAGTGCATCCGGATGCTGGGGAATGCTGTAACGGAAGGCCGCTCCTTCGTCGTACACGCGGAATTCAATGTCCAGCGCGCATTTCGAACTGTCCTCCTTGATGAAATTCAGGGTCAGGGAGTTGAAGGCGTCCCTTACGCTGGAGCGCTCTCCGTACGCGTTGTGCCATACGGCGTCCCTGCTTGTGGTGCTGCTTCCGCTGAAGACCAGGTTGTCGAACCACTTGTCATGGTGTGGTACGGAGCGTTTGCCTGTGGCCATCTCCCAGATGTGGTTGTCTATGGTTAGATCCAGCTGTGACGGAAGAATCACATCCCTGCCCTCCCTGCTCAGAGAGTAGGTGATCTGTGTGTGGTCATTTGCGTCAGTGCCCACGCTGACGTTCATCACATTCTTTCCGTCCGGGGAGGAAATCGTGAAAATCTGGGCGGCTGCAATCAGCAGCGTGCTAATCATCATTGTTGCGTCCATATTGTGAAGGTACTACTCCGAAGAGATCTTTGAAATATTTTGTGAAGTATTTTGTCGTGTTGAATCCCACCATTTCGGCCACTTCCGATACAGGCAGGTTGGCGTCGTCCCTGATAATCTGTGCGGCCCTCTTGAGCCTCATGGTCCTCATGAACTCGGAAGGAGTCATGGAGTACAGGGACTGTATCTTTCTGTAGAGGTTCATACGGTGCATTCCCACGTCGTGGGCAAGGTCTTCCACCGAATAATCCGGATTGCCCATGTTCTTGTCCAACTTGTCCATGATTCTTTCCATGAGCTTCTGGTCCACCGTGGTTATGGTCAGATGCATAGGGGAGACTTCAGCCTTGGCCGAGAAGTTCTGCAGACGTTTCGTGCGGTCGTCCAGCAGGTTCTTGAGCCTTGCCTTGAGCATGTTCATCTTGAAAGGCTTCGTGATGTATGAATCAGCTCCCGTTTCGTATCCCTCCTGCCTTGTGTCCTCGGACATTCTGGCTGTGAGCAGTATGACAGGAATATGGGATGTCTCCACATTGTCCTTGATGGCTTTGGTGACCTGGAAGCCGTCCATCTGCGGCATCATCACGTCGCAAATCACTATCTGCGGCTGCTCCTGACCTATCTTCTTCATGCATTCCAGGCCGTTGGAAGCCTGTCCCACCCTGTAGAGGGATGAGAGCTCTTCGGCAAGGTATGTTCTGAATTCTTCGTTGTCGTCGACAACCAGGATGTATGGCTTGTCCTGGTCCTGGGTGCCGATCTCGGACGGAGTCTGGCGGACCGCTGACGGCACGTCCTCCCCCGCTAGAGTGGTAGGGAAAGACAGGACGAAGCTTGTACCCACGCCCACTTTCGAGCGTACGTCTATTGTGCCCTTGTGCAGGTCGGTGTAGTGCTTGACCATGGACAGACCTATGCCCGAGCCGGTGTTTTCAGGGGCGTTGGAGCTGCGGTAGAAGCGCTCGAATATGTGCTTGAGCTCCTTTTCAGGTATGCCTATGCCGGAGTCGGTGACTTCCAGGCAAATGGTGTCGGAGCCGTGCTGGTGCAGGCGTACGCATATCGTGCCACCCTCCGGCGTGAATTTCAGGGCATTGGATATGAGGTTGGCGATAATCCTCTTCATCATTCTGCTGTCGAAGGACATCAGAGGGTGTAAGGATTCGTCTTCATATACCAGCATTATGTTCTTTCTGTCCATCGCCTCTTTGAACCTCTGGACATTTATGCCCACGAACTCGCTGATGTCTCCGGTCCTGAGATTTACTTTCTCCTCTGCTGTGTCCACCTTCTTGAAATCCAGTATGTGGTTCACAAGGTCCAGAAGCTCCACGGCGTTCCTGTGCATTGTTTCCAGAGTGGGGATGAACTGCGCGTCCGGATATTTCTCCATGAGGCTCTCAAGCGGCAGAAGTATCAGCGAAAGAGGGGTTTTGAGCTCGTGGGACACATTGGTGAAGAACTGGAATTTCATTTCATTCAGTTCGTCCTGCCTGCGTCTTCTCTCTTCTCTAAGCTGGCGCGCGAGCTTCATCT
Organism: Bacteroidales bacterium; assembly: GCA_024401715.1. Lineage (GTDB taxonomy): Bacteria > Bacteroidota > Bacteroidia > Bacteroidales > UBA932 > Cryptobacteroides. The sequence continues at coordinate 18,414 of JAKSKO010000030.1, read as the reverse complement.
TGCCCATGCGGTAGAAGAATCTGATGCCCAGGGCCAGAACCGCAATGAACAGTATGAAATATATGATATAGGCGGCAATGCTCCTGTAAAAAGGAGGCGTTACCGTGAATTCCATGACGGTGGCCGGACTCCAGTCATTGCCGTTCATAGCCGCCTGCACTATGAAGCGGTAGTTTCCCGGGGGGAGGAAGGTGTAGTTTGCGTTTCCTATGTTCACCGAGGTCTGCATGTTCCACTCTTTCTCGGATGGCTCCAGCCTGTAGCGGTACAGCGTGTGCAGCGGATTGGCGTAGTTCAGATTGGTGAAACTGATGCTGACGGGGGATGAATTGTGCTTGAGGCTCAGTTTCACGCTGCCCGGATCGATTTCCTGGCCCGCAGCCCTGAAGGAGGAGATGATGGGTTTGGTGCCGAAGTTCCTAAGGTGCATTGTCTGGGGGCTCACCATGCAGAAGCCCTGCGTGCCACCGAAGTATATGTTGCCGTTGCTGTGGCACAGTACGGAGTTCTGGAAGAAACTTCCGCACGATATGCCGTCAGAGGAATTGTATTTCTGTGTCGTGAACAGATATCCGTCAGTGCTGTTTCTCTCGACAAGAATCTTGAAGATGCCGTCGAAGGTTGAGGCCCATATCGTGCCGCTGACGTCTTCTGCAAGGGAAAGTATGGTGTTGCCCTTGAGCATCTGGTTCACTTTTCCGCTTGGCTCTATCATGTCCAGCCCGTGTCCGCCGGCCAGCCAGATGTTGCCGTCGCTGTCGGTGATGGCCTGGTTGGCGGGGCTGTAGAATATGCCCAGTTCTTCACCCACCACGCTGTCTTTTGCCGGGTCGTAGCCGAACTGGCCGTTGTCTCCAAGGGCGAAGATGACTCCGTCAGGGGATATGTGGATATCCCTTGTCATCATGAAATTGTCCAGCTGCGGGTGGTCATCTCTTAGCAGATGTATCTCTCCGCTCTCTTTGTCGAAACGCCCGAGGCCTCCGTACACTGAGATCCAGTAGTTGCCGTCGGCATCCTGGGTGAGACTCCTGACGCAGTTGTGGTTTGGGGTGTTGTTGAGGTATGACACGTCCACGCTTCCGAACTCGGGGTAGCTGTAGTGCCTGATTTTCTTTCCGCTTATTGAATACAGACCATTGTAGAAGGTTCCCAGCCAGATGGTTCCACTGTGGTCTTTGTACAGGCTTATGCACAGCTCGTTGCGTAGCTGGTCGAACGGAACGCTCATGACTCCGGTCTGCGGATTGTATTGCAGCAGACCGTTGATGGTTCCGAGCAGGATGTTGCCGTTCGAGTCTTCCGCCATGCATTTTATGCTTTCATCCTGCATGGTTCCGCCAGCGAGCGTATTTCTGTTGATGTTCTGTATTCGTATTATGTCGGGATGCCAGTAGAGCAATCCTTCTGTCTGTGTCGCTATCCAGACGCCGTTGTTGGGGTCGGCGTATATCCTGTTGATGTCGGAGTGCCTGTGTATCGCACGTCCGTTGAGAGTCTGCAGGTAAGGGAGTTCTGTCCTGTCGCCGTCCGGGCTGATGATTACTACTCCGGAACGCGCGCTGCCTATCCACAGATAGCCCCTTTTGTCTATCGCAATTGTCGTGAAGAGGTTTGTGGATGATGCGGGGATGGAGCTCGTGATCTTTGTTTCGTCAGATTCCGGATAATATCTCAGAATCTTTTTGTCTGTCATCAGGTACAGGGTGCCGTCGTTGCCGGTCTCCATCTGCACACGGCTGATTCCGCCAGTGTTCAGCTTGCCGCCCAGATGCGTGGTCTGCGGGTAGTTGCCTTTCTGGATGTCGTAGGATACCAGATCCCCCGATCTGAAAAGCATCCACACCGTGTTCTCCCATTGTTTTACCGCTATGGGTTCCTCGGATATGGTTTTTATCCTGAAATTGACGGGAGTGTCGCTGCTGTGTATGCTTATCTCTCCGTCCCTTCCGAAAGTCCAGAGACTTCCGTTGTTGTCTATGAAGATTCGTGCTACTTTAGAGTTGTCCACAGCGTCGTAGCTGAAGCTGCGGTCTTTGAGGTTGAAGGCCCAGATGTGGTCTCGGGAAGAGAGCCATATCCTGCCTCCTCCGGTGCTGTCGTACCACATTTCGCTCTTGCCGCTGTATTCCGTGTATGGAATGTGGGCGGGATCGAAGATGTAGCTTTTGCAGCTGGCTCCGTTGTAGAGATTGATTTCCGAAGGCGTATGTATGCACATCATGCCGTCCGGCAGCATGATCATATTCCTCACGTTGTTCTCCCGGAGTCCGTTTTCCGCATCAAGGAGACGGAAATTGTATTTGGCAACAATCTGCGCGTTGGCGATCCCGCAGAACAGGACTGCCAACAACGCAATCATTGATTGTCGCTTGAAGTTTGTCATGCTTAGTTACCCTGGTAGAATAGCATTGTGCCCCATCCCAGCTGGTCGTAGGCTGCACTTGTGGATCCGTAACGATCGTCGCCGGCTCCACCGTCTCCGGTAAGGACACCCTTGTTGTATCGGAGCTGCTCCGCAAACATCTTGGAATAGTATGCGTAGTTTTCCGGAAGTTTCTTCACCTTGACATAGTGTGCGTAGATAAGGTCCCAGCAGGCCCTTTCCTTGCCTCGGCTGTCTATGGAGATTGTCGTGTGCGTTGCACCGTGGCTGTGGTTGCTGCATGCGCAATCCGTGCAATACTTGTATGTCGTGAAAGGCATTTCCTTCATTGCAAGATAGCGTCCGTCAGGTTTCACGTTGAATTTGGCTGTATACTCGGCCATTGCGAGAACCTTGTTGTCCTGCATGCCCCAGAAGCCCAGGCCTACGTTCTCTGCCATCTGGCAAAGCTCTGCGCACAGTGAGATCACCAGCGTTGCGTGGCCCTGGTCACGGCCAGACTCCATGTTCTGTGCGATCAGATGCGATTTTCCGTCCGGATCTGCAACAGGAGGGTATGGAATCATGTTGTTGATGGCGCCGCTGCCGGCTCCCTTGGTGAACTCGTTGTATACGTATTTGATTTTTGCCGCGTCATCGAGGTATATGCCTATGGCCAGCTGACAGCAGAGGTTTGCCAGCTCCCAGTTTGACCAGTAGTGCAGATTGCATGTTCCGCTGCCTCCGTGCGTGCTGATGAACCAGTAGCTCTTGGCGTACCATAGATCATTCAGCCATGTCTTGAAGCTGTTCTGGTCTGCCGCCGCCCAACCGTCATAGTCGCGGAGCAACTCGGCTGCGTTGGCGAAGGTATAGCCCTGGAAACCCACGAGAAGATACTGGTTGTTGTCGTTGGCCGTGATCTTTTTGCAGGTCTTGGCCCATGCGTTCAGTATCCTGACTGCCGCGTCGGCATAGCTCCTGTCTTCAGAAATCCGGTAGCGGAGTGCCAGCTGGAAAGCGGCTGCTGCGTCGCGGTCGCACACAATATAGTTCTCGGTTGTTCCCGTGCCTGTGGCGTCACCGCGCACGACTGTCGGAACAGGTGAGGCGGTATACGAAGCTGCTGCATACGGGCTCTTGCAGAATGACTGCCATGATGCATACACGGGGTCGGTTGCGCTTGCTCCCGCCACGGCGGCTTTCACCCTGGCTATGTTTTCTGCATTGACGTAGGCGCAAGGATGGTTGAGGGTGAGTACATATGGATCTTTTTCCTCTTCCTTCTCAGGCTTCTTCTCTTCCTCTTCTCCCTTTTCCTTGTCGTAATCCAGGTCCACCTCTCCTTTGGAAAGTGCTCCTGAACATGAACAGCAGATGCCGGTTATGCAGATCAGTGTGCTGATAAATGTCTTTTTCATAGTAAACGGATAAAGGATATCCCACAATATACGATTTTACTGTGGGATATCCAACCAAAAACAGATGTTATTCTTCGTAGGTGATGCCGGTCTTTGTTGACCACTGGGTAAGGTATGCATTCAGCTCATCTGTGTTCTTGAATGTGTGGAACCAGAAGTATCTGAAGGCAGCCTCCTCAGGGCTTGGCATGCCTGCAATATCTGCATAACCAATCTTGAAGTGGTTGAAGATTACAAGATCGTTCTCTGGCAGCATGCCGCCGTTCTGCCATGCCTGCTCGTTGTTGTTGAATACAACGATGCATGAACCGTCAGAGCATTTGTATTTCTTCTGCCATTTGTTGGCTCCACCGCCACCCATACGGCCGGAGTAAACTTTGGTATTTGTTCCGCTGCTGAGGATATAGCCGTTGTTGGTATCGATGAAGATACTGCGCTGTGTTGCTCCCATGTCACCAAGGTCATCCAGACGGAATGTTACGATAGGGTAGTTGGTCCTGTCAAGAACGGTGTAGTTGTTGTCTGACCAGCCGTCATTCCATACAGGAGGGTAGAACTTGAAGTCACCACGGAATTTGCTGCCGGTGTTAGGCACCACATAGTAGTAATTCTCGCCTGTAGTCTCGTTGTACCTGTACTCGCCCACAGAACCAGCTGTATCCTGCTTGAACCACTGGTTGTCGCAATGGTCGTTGTAGTAGCCTGCAGGGATGTTGATCTGGAACGAAATACTGCTTGTGTAGCCAGCAGGCGCCTCGCTGCCTTCAGGAACCTCAGCGGTGATGGTCACTTTGCCGTAGTGGATGAAACTCATCTCGCCGCGTGCGCTGATTGTAACTGCTGTAGGATCGGATGCTGTCCATTTCACAAGGCTCTTGGTTGCGCCTTCAGGCTGGAGAGCGAACTCGATCTGGTGCTTGCCGTCAGTTGGAGACCATACGCTGCCTTCGAGAGTCTCAAGAAGCTTGATACCGGTAGGGGTAACAATCTTCTCGATGTAGATCTCGTGCTCGCCAGTCACGCCGCTGCCGTCGAGGGCGGTTGCAATTATCTTCACCTTGCCCTGGCTCAGACCTGTGGCAACACCGCTTACAGGGTCGACGCTTGCGATCTGAGGATTTGCCGAGCTCCAGATTGCAGTCTGGTATGTGGCTTCAGCAGGGTTGATCTTCGCTTTCATCTGCATTGTCTCGCCGACTGCGCATTTAGGAAGACCGCTCTCTTCGTCAATCTCCTGTGCGTTGTCAGTGATCTCGATAGACTCTACAGGAACGAGAGTCTCGGAAACTTTTACAAGCACGGATGCGAATACACCGAGGTTGACTGTTGCCTGTTTTGCGGTAACGGTGGCTGCACCGCCTTTGACTGCGGTAATCCTGCCGTCCTCCACTTTCACAACTGTCTCGTCAGATGATACCCAGACAATCTCCGGATATGTCAGCTCCGATGGATCAGGGGTAACTTTGCATGAGAATGTGGCAACCTCACCCTTGATCATAGGGAATACTTTGGACTCAGTCTCGTCCGTATAGAATTTGGCGGCATCAGTGTCGCTGCATACGAACTCAATGGTGCGGGCAATAGTTGCCGGAGTTGCAGGGACCGGTTCTTTTTTCGTACAAGCGGCGATAATTCCCAGTCCGGCTATTGCTGTAAGAATAAATAATTTGTTTTTCATGTCCTGTCACTGTTTATTCGCCCCAGCCAGGGTTCTGGCCAAGCTGTGGATTCAACTGTCTCTGGTCGCTAGGGAGAGGGAGAAGATAGTTCTTCTGTGCCCACTGGCGTCCGCTGAACATAATGATGTTGCCATCTTCGTTGATAGGCTTCTCCTGGTTGGTCCAATTGGTCTCGAACCAGGTGCCTTTCCATTTGATACCGAGAAGGTCGCCAGGCATTTCCACCTCAGCTGTTTTCCATCTCTTGAGGTCGTCTGTACGGAAGCCCTCGAGGAAGAGCTCCACTGTACGCTCTGCGCGGATTTCCTCACGCATGCTCATGCCTGCGTTGGCGTTGACAAGGCCGTTTGTAAGAAGAGCCATTGTAGGGTTTGCACGGAAACGTACCAGGTTGAGACTCTTGTTCAGGTCATCGTCGCTGATGGCGTCATTAGCTTCATAAACTGCCTCTGCATAGTTCAGCAGAACCTCAGCGTAGCGGATTACAGGATAATCGTAGCTCTCGCTGTTTGTAGGTACCTCGCGCTCTGTAGCCCATTTGTAGTTGGCGTAGCCTGTGTTGTTCCTTACGTTTGCTGTCATGCTGTTTGCCAGATCGTCATCGTTCCAGCTGTGCCTTGAGTAGATGCCCTCGTTGTTCCAGCATGGCTGGCCGTGTTTCAGCAGGGTGCCGTTCATACGGTTGTCACGATTCTCGAACTCGGATGTCGCAGTGCCGTAGCCTTTGAACAGAGGAGAGATGGAGATAGGCAGACCGTCCTGGCAGCGATACATGTCGGCCATTTTCTTGGTGACGTTGTAAACGTTGTTGAAAGCAGTCTTTGTGATATTGAAGTTGATGGTCTTCAGAACCTCGTCGTGACGGGTTGTGAGAATGTACTCGTGGTTGTCAGCCTTGGTGAGTTTTGCAGGGTTGCAGTCAGAGTTCTCGAGAACGAACATGTAGCGGTAGCTGTTTGCACCACCCAGTTTTTCCGAATAGAACAGCTCGTACTGCTTGCTCTCCATTACCTGGTTTGCTGCGCTGGAAGCCTCCTGGAAGAGTTTCTTGGCCTCAGCGGTGTTGTTCTTGTGGAACTTCTGCCAGCTGCCTTCGTACAGAGCCACGCGTGAAAGGAGTGCGTAAGCGGTGTATTTGCATACTCGGCCAGGCTCTGCAGGAGTCTCAGGGAGAAGGTCTGCAGCCTTCTTGAGATCATTGATACAAAGACCGATGACTTCCAGACGGTCGTTGCGTTTTCCGTAGAGCTGCTCAGAGTCGGTGTCCAGAGGTGAAGTCACCATGATCACGTCACCGAAGAGCTGTACCAGCTCGAAATGGAAGTATGCCCTGAAGAAGTGAGCCTCACCCAGAGGATTGGCAATGGCATTCTGGTCTTTGAATGTTGCAGCATTCTTGATCAGAAGGTTTGTGTAGTAAATCCTCTTGTACAGGTTGTTGTAGTCACTGCTGGTGGCAGGGATAGTGTTTGTGCCGTTGCTGTAGATGTTTGCAGCATGGTAGTCACACACGAGATCTGAACGGTAGTCAGAATGAGGGCCGTCGCTTAGAGGGCTCTGGTAGTTATCCTTCTGAGAGAAGTCTTTTGTCCATCCGTAGAACTGGTTGGCAAAAAGAGTGTAGTTGGATGCTTTGGCCCAGACCTGTGCGTCTGAAAGCTGTGCCTCCGGAGTCAGATCCATACATGAAACAGCCAAAACAGATGCGCATGCAGCGCCGAGAATTGATTTTATGATTCTTTTCATAGTGGCTTCTAGAATTTAAGATTGACACCGAATACGAAACCTCTGAGGAATGGGTAGCGGGAAGTTGTGCTAGGGCTGCTCTTGGCCTCAGGATCCCAGCCGTCGCTGATCTTGGACATTTCCCAAAGGTCGGTACCGTTGAAGTAGATTCTCGCACCGCTGATGCCTGTCTTCTCGTTGAAGAGACGTGAAGGGAGGGTATAGCCGAATGTGAGGTTCTTCAGACGGAGGTAAGAACCGTCGGAAGCAGACCATGAAGATGCCTGGTAGTTGTAACCGTTGGTTGTACCGTCGGTAGTGTATGCAGGATAGAATCCGTTAGGGTTCTCAGGGCTCCATGTCTTGCCGATAGACTGGGCAGTAGAGTTCAGGTAGATTGCACGCATAGGAACTGTCCAGTTGTTGAGGCCGTTCCACATTGTCCTGAGTGCAGCGCCCTGGAATACTACAGAGAGGTCAAAGCCTTTGTACTCGATGCCTGCGTTGAAAGAGTACTGGATCTCAGGAACGTCAGAGCCCAGATAGATGTAGTCTTTCTCGTTCAGCACGCCGTCCTTGTTCTGGTCAACGAACATGTTGTCGCCCAGACGGAGTTTTGCAGGCATGCCTATGGAGTTGTTAGGATAGTATTTGCTTACGTATGCCTCGAGCTGCTCCTCTGTCTGGATCTTGCCGCCGTACTGAAGGCCGAAGAGAGAGTTGAGAGGATAGCCCTCGCGGTTGCTTACGTAACCGTTCTTGATGGTCACTGCGCCGCCGAAGTCCACAAGCTCATTGTGTGCGTATGTGAATGTAGCACCTGCATGGTATGCGAAGTCTTTGCCCACATGGTCTCTCCACTGGATCATACCCTCGGCACCGTATGCTTTGAATTTACCGCGGTTTACTTTCGGAGCGGCGTCACCCAGCACTGAAGGAAGCTCCACGCTCACGAGCATGTTGTCGTTGCGTTTCATGAAGCCGTCGATGCTACCGGTGAGCCTGTTGCCCAGGAAGCCGAAGTCCAGACCTACGTTGTAGTTCTTGATGCGCTCCCAAGTCCTGGCAGTAGAAGCCAGAGTACCTGTTGTTGCGAGGATAGGAAGGAGGCTGGAACCTACGTATGCGCCTGCGTTTGCCGTCATGTTGTAGAACTGCACGCCGTCATAGTTAGGAATACCGTTCTGGTTACCCACCGCACCGTAAGAGAGACGGACTTTGAGTTCGTCCAGCCAGTCAGCACCGTCAAGGAAGCTCTCCTCGGCGATTCTCCATGCAAGGGAGCCGCCCCAGAAGAATGCCCATCTGTTCTGTGGGAGGAATTTTGATGAACCGTCACAACGTGCGTTCAGCTCGAGGAGATATCTGCTCTTGTAGTCGTAGTTGAAACGTGCGAAGATGGAAGCTACGGCAAACTTGTATGCGTCAGGTTTTACCAGAGTCACTGTGCCGGAACCGTTGATAACGTTCAGGTCGTCCTGGATGTCTTTCACCTCGGTACCTGAATACTTGTAATCCTTGAACTCATACTGGGCACCCAGAGTACCTGCGAATGAGTGACCTTTCACCTCGTGATTTGCTGCGAAGTAGCCGGAAACAGAGTAGAAGTCTGTCCTTGAGTGAGTCTCTCTGTAGATAGAGTTTGCAGGAGTAGGCTGGATGAGAGTTGCAGAATCACCGGCATAGTTGTAATAATCTATGGATTTGGTCATAGTCTTGCGGGCTGCGCTTGAAGTGCTGTAACCCAGGTTGACATTGAATGACAGCCATTTTGTGATCGTTGCCTTCAGGGTCTCGCTGAGGTTGAATGCGGAAACGCTGAGCTTGTTGTCACCGCCGAACTCCGCGATGGATACAGGCGAACGCCATGTTCCCCATGCGTAAGGCTTGCCGTCCTGGCTGAAGAATGGAAGACCAGGCATTGGAACGCTTACTGTCAGCATGCCGCTGAGGTCGGTAGGAGCCACCTGTTCCTGACGGTTGTAACCGATCACAGAGTCCAGAGTCAGCCATTTTGCGATCTTGAATGAGTTGTTCACGCGGAAGTTGTACCTGTGGTTATTGTTGTTGCCGTAACGCAGAGGTGATCCGTCGTAGAGGTAACCGAGTGAAACACGGTATGTAACAGCTTCTGTACCGCCAGATACGTTGAGATCGTGGCTTGTAGAGTAAGAATTGCCGAAGAGGTCGTTCAGCCAGTTGTTATCCTGGAACACGAAATCCTTCACGTCAGTGAATGAAGGTGCCAGAGGGTTAGGGTTCTTGTTGAGATCGATGTACTGTCCCTTGTACTGCTGTGCCATCTGTGCGTAGCTGTACCATACATTGGATGTGTTGTTGTCGTTCTCATAAGTCTGCATTACAGCCTTGCTCCACTGGTCGAGGGACATCAGCTGTGGCATGCGGCCCACGGTCTTCACTGTGAATGTACCGTTGTATTCCACATGTGCCCTGCCTTTGCCGCCTTTCTTGGTGGTGATGAGTACGACACCGCCTGCTGCACGTGAACCGTAGATTGCTGCGGCACCGTCCTTGAGGAATGACATCGACTCGATATCAGAAGGGTTCAACAGACGCATTTCGTTAACGCTCTCGTATGCCACGCCATCAATGATGATCAGAGGCTCGGAGTTGTTTACAGAGAATGAACCACGGAGGCTCATTGACCAGCTCTCGTCACCAGGAGCGGAAGATCCGCGGGTGATGATTACACCTGGCACCTGTCCCTGGAGGGCCTGTACCGGGCTGGAAAGAGCACCTTTATTCTGCAGCATCTCATCTTTGACAACTGCGATAGAACCTGTGAGGGTCTCTTTCTTGGCAACACCGTAGCCCACAACGACAACCTCGTCCAACAGCTCCCTGTCTTCAGAGAGAGTGATGACGATGCCGTTTGCAAGGACTGCGCTCTGTTTCTTGTATCCGATCATGGATACGGTGACAGGGCTGCCTGCGCTTGCCTTGAGAGTGAACTTACCGTCGAGATCGGTAACCGTCGCATTGGTGGTACCGTCTACGATTACAGTGGCGCCGATGACTGGTTCACCGGAAGTATCGACGACTTTGCCGCCGACCTGTTGACCAAATGCATTGAAGCTTACCAGCATCATTGCAATGGCGAGAACCACATGAATAGTTTTTGCTAAAGTTCTCATACTTTTTTTTAAATTGTTGATTTATGAAGTTGTTTTGGTTTTTGTTCCAATACAAAAATATTCAAAATGACCCCCGGACATCAAAATCCGTGTAACACATATAGGTACATTTTGTCACTTTATTCCAAAAGTGCCGCTCAGCGCTTTACATTGAACTCCTGCACTGCAGCCTTATATTGCGAATCTCCTTCCGTCTCGACACAGAACGTTACTCCGGACCACAGTCTCCGGGGATCCGTTCCGAAATAGTCGTCAAGCAGGACAAAGGTGTTTTCTGCGATTTCTTTTGCAGGTCCGCTGATAAGCACGACGCGTGGCTTTGTCTGTGCATGCATGTCTGTCTCCACGCTTCTGCTCTCATCCACGAAGACGGGCTGGAAGCGCAGCGTGTCACATGCCGCCTTGAGATTTATCTTGATGTGACTCTCCGGGTCGTATTTCACAATCTCTCCGTTTATTTTCACGGATACATATTGCATCTTCTTTCCCAGGGAGTTTGCATAGCGGCGTCTGGTCCAGTCTGTCATCTCGCGGTCAAAATACCAGAATTTGTCGTGGCGGGATTCGCACTCGCTGCCGTCAGAAGTCCACCTGGACATCAGTACGCCCTCTCCGCCCTTGTATGAAAGAGCCTTCTCAATGAATTTCGCAATATAGAGCTGGGTATCTTCGCAAAGGTCGAAATGGCCCCTTTCCGCATCGCACAGGAATGATATCCTGGAGCCCGGGTACATCATGCGGAAGGCGAGTGCAGGGTTAACCCTGGCCTCCCACCACTCATATTCACCTTCTATCATCAATCCGGGGATTCCGTCTATGTTTCTCGTTCTGCCCCATTCCACATTCGCGCGTCCGTAGCCGCAGAGGTTGGTGCGCGGTGCATCACCATGGTATGAGAGAATGCAGAGCGTGCGCTCGGGATCCCAAGCTGCGAAGTTCCACGGGAAGGTGGCCTGGGCCGAATGCCCGAACGGAATTATTTTCGCATCGGCCAGTTCCGGGTGTGAGGATATCCTGGCGAGTTCTTTCATTATGGATTCGAAGCGCTGCTGGCAGTTAAGGCCTTCGGCATCCGTTTCACCGAGGTCCCAGTTCTGCGAGCCCTGCTGCACGAATACCATTGCTATGCCCAGGCTGTCCATCTTCGATGTGAATACAGGACTGCGGAAAAGCACCTCCTCAGTCATGTTCTGATGGCAGTAGAGTACGGCCTTCACCTCTTTTTCCACGCGTGGAAGACGCAGCAGCGCCATGTGTCCCACAGCCCCCGTCATGCAGTCGAACCCTTCCGGCACAGCTATCCTTTCCAATGAATCTTTTCTGTCCCAGTAAACCACATACCTTTGGCGGTGTATGTCAAAGAGAGGGGATATCATGCGACCCTCGGATTCCCAGAGCAAATCGTTTCCATGGCGCTTGATAAGCGAAAGGTCGGGACTGATACCCGTATTGAGGCCTTCAGGTATGTTATAATTATAGGTGTAATAATCGTTGTATTTCTCGGGGTCGCTGAATGGAGCAGGTTTTTTCATACCTTCTGTACCTAGCTCTCCTCCCAGTACTATCGGACCGTATTTGATGGCAAAGCGCTCCGGGTGTCCGTGTGCATCAACTGTGCTCAGAGCCATCGGGTAGCAGAGTTCTATCCTGTCCCCATCTTTCCACGCTCGGGATATGATATGATATCCGTTACTGATCGCAAGCTTCTTTTTTCTGCCATTCACTTTGACTGTGGCTCCTTGTGCCCAACCCGGAATTCTGACAGCTATCTCCGCTTTACCATTTCCTTTTACTGTAAATTCGGATTTCTCGCCGTATGGGAATTGTGTATCCTGCCTTATCTCCAGTCCTGCTTTCTTCCACTTGAGTGTAGATGCAATGAAAAGATTTACGTACAGACGAGGGAGCTTCTCTGTATCGCTGCTCTGGTAGTATATGGCCTCTCCATACCTCGCATGGTTTTCAAAGCCGCTCCCCACGCAGCACCAGAAGGAATTCCATGGCGTGCTGTATACTTTGTAACTGCCCGACAGCATGGGTTGGAAATAGTGTACCATGCCACTCTGTGGGTCTTGCTGCCCGAGAATCTGGTTGAGAAGTGCGTTCTCGTAGAAATCAGCGTATTTAGGGTCGGCATTCCAGCAGAACAGATGGTGGGTCAGTTTGAGCATATTGTATGTGCAACAGGTTTCGCCGGTGTATCCGCTGATGTGTTCGTGAAACTTTCCCGGATCGAAAAAATGTTCTTTGTCGCTGCAACACCCTGTCACGAAACAGTGGTCTTCTTTCATCGTATCCCAGAAGAACTCGGCTGCATCTCTGCTTCTGATATCGCCATTGATCTCGTAATTCCTTGCTTCCGCTATGATCTTCGGAATGAATGTGTTGGTATGCATCGTGCCTAAGTCAGGATTTTTGTCCCTGATAGGGTCGATTACATTGTCGTGGTAGAAGAATCGTGCCAGCTTCATAGTCCTTTCGTCTCCTGTAATGGCGTATAGGTTGTAAAAACTCTCGTTGATTCCTCCGAACTCGTTTCTGATCATCATCATTCTCTGTTCGTTTGGAACATCTTTCAGTTTGTTCCATGCCCATTGCATCATGCCGCACGCTATGTCCAGGGCGTCGCGGTTGCCTGTGAGGTTGTATTGATCGATAAGCCCTGACAATATCTTGTGCATGGTGTAGAATGGTGCCCAGACACTTTTGCCTCCCATGTTCCTGTTAATGAGTTCTTCGGGGTAGGCGCTCAGATATCCCGTCCCATAGCATTCTTGAACGTTCTTGAGTGCGGTGACTATGCTGTCTCCCTTGGCCTTGAAAATCTGTTCTCCCGTGGAGGCGTACAGCAATCCCAGAGCTGACATCATGTGGCCTACGCTGTGGCCTCTCAACTCGCAGTCCAGGCTTTCCCATCCCCCGAGTTTGCGAACGGTCATATAGCCACCCTCTTTCCCGGCATAGACTCCGGCTGTAGTTTGGAAACTGTGCACGACAGACTCCACCGGCAGAGACATCAGCCATGCCGAATCTCTCTGCATGTTGTCCTTCCAACGGCTGGGAAGAAGTCTTACCGCATCAATTCCCACCGGCTCGGCAATGTGCTGCTGTGCAGCGGCGCCCAGATATGAAAGTACAGCCACAATGAATGTGACGGCTTTTCTGATGTTTTGTGCATTCATGTTACTTGAAACTTACGTTGTTTACGTGGTTGCCTATGAACATGCGGGCGAAATCGGAGGTTTTGTACCATTTGGGCTTGCCGGGCATGTCGTCATGGATATGGCGGCCGTTCAGGATGAGATTTTCGAAGCATATATTACTGATGCTGCGCTCGGGACTGAAGCCCTCGATGATGCTGAGCTCGGCATTGTCTCCCTCATAGCTGATGTTGCGGAAGGTGATGCCGCTTATGCTCAGGCCCGGAGCCTCGCAGTATTTCCTGTTGTGGAATATCCTGATGTTGAACAGCTGGCCCGTACGGAAATTCTCCACCCTGATGTCCTCGAAGAGGATGTTTCTCACGATATTGTTGTCGCCGGCGCATACGGACATGCATCCCTGGTAGTCCACCTGCTTTTCGGCGTGCTCCAGTATGTCTATGTTTCTGTAGCGTATATCCTCGATGACATCATGCCTGAGCACCACTTCGTCTGGGTCTTCCGTAAATTCCATCTTCCTGTCCATGACGTCGCGCTTGTATGCGGCGGCGCCGTGCAGACCCACGAATATCGGGTGCGCCACGTCGGCCCACAGGGTGGAATTGCGCATCTCCACGTTGCTGCATCCACCGATGTAGCCTTTCCTGGTGGCATAGACGGTGGTGCAGTCGTCGGAATTGCGGCAGAATACTCCGTCAAAAAGTACATTGCTGCTGGCAAAGACATTCAGGCCGTCTCCCCAGCCGTAGTTGGTCATGGATTTCACATTGGTGATGCAGACGCCGTCCGAACCTCCCACGGGGCACTGCGTGAGGATGAGCCCCTCCACCGACACGTTGCGGCTGCGTACTATCTCCACGCCGTAGCCGCGCTTCGGACGCACGATGCCGTGGCCGCATATGCGGACATTCTCCGCATTCTTCACCCTCAGGGTGCCTTCCACCCATGCGCCGCCGTCCACGTAGACTTTCTTGCCGGAAGGGATTTCCAACACGCCGCCGCTGATCTTGTGGTAGCCCGGGCCGAAATAAATGAGATTCTTGTCCTTCAGCTTTGCCGGGCGTTCCTCGTCCATGGGATTGGCGAAGATGTGCAGGTTGTGGAAAATATCCCCGTTCACTTCGAGAGACAGGTTAGCCGGCTTTGCAAGGCTGAAAGTCAGGGTGTCGCCGCTCACGGCAGGGGAGAGGGCGTAGGAAAGTGGCCTTATCCGTGCGGATTCCACGCTCTGCCTGCGCGATACTGCCCTCAGCGTCACGCTGCCCTCGAAATCGAAGAACGCGAAAGAGGCCTTCTCGTTGTGATGACGGCCGTCCTTCACTTCGTCAACAAGTACGCTGTAGCATGGCAGTTTGTGCCACTGTCCGTCGCCGGAGCAGACCTCGAGCACGAAATCATCGTTTGTTTCCGCCTCAGTAATCTGCGGATAGCACAAAAGCTTGTCCGTGGATTTTCTGTCCGGAACCTGTTCGCGGGCAATGGCCGCAGCGCAGCATGCGAGCAGGGAAATAAAAATTGCGATTTGGTTCTTGTAAGTCCTCATATCGCAAATTTAATTATTTATGCCACCTTGCGGGACTGCCCATGTAACAAATGATATCCTGTTTTGTCACTTGATTCTTTCCATTTCAAGGCTGGCCCAGATGAAAGGACCTGTTCCCTTGCTGTCGTTGTCGCGGATTGGCTCGCTAAGGTAATATGCATAGTCTCCCATGCGGTTCTGCTTTCCGCCAAGGCCGCCAACCTCGCAGCAGCGTGTGAGGCTTATCAGGCCCTGGGCATCGGTGGAGATGAACTCCTTCACAAGGGCATTGTATATCTTCTTTGCATAATCAAGCTTGTCCGCGCCGATGTAGCCCATGCGCACAGCCTTCAGATAGGTGTAGCTGAACATTGCGCAGCAGGTGCTCTCCAGATAGTTGCCCTCGCGGCCCGGCTGGTCCAGAACCTGGTACCACAGGCCGGTTGCGGGATCGGCATACTGCGGAAGGGTGTCGCAGATGTGATTCAGGATTTCAAGCAGCTTTGCGCGGCCTTCGCACTCCTGCGGGAGATAGTCCAGCACGTCCAGAAGAGCCATGCAGTACCATCCCATGGCGCGTCCCCATGCGTGGGCGCTCTGGCCTGTGGCGGGATCGGCCCAAGGCATGGATCTGGTCTCGTCCCATGCGTGGCGGTATAGGCCAGTGGCGGCATCGTAGGTGTGAAGACCGCCGGTGACGAACTCGTTCACGATATCATTGTAGGCCTCCATCCTCTCTTCTTCTGGAAAGTAGCGGCTTACATACTCTATGTAGAAAGGCTCTGCCATGTATACGCCGTCCAGCCAAACCTGGTATGGGTAGGCTGCTTTGTGCCAGAAAGCTCCGTCCGATGTGCGCGGCTGCATGCGCACCTGCTCCATAAGCGTGTCCATCGCCTTGCGGTATTTTTCCTTGCCTGTCTTGTCGTAAAGGTAGAAAAGGGTCTTGCCCGGGCAGATGTGGTCTGTGGAGAAATTTGTAAGCTTGAAACCTTTGATGCTGCCGTCCTCCTGGATAAGGGTGTCGTACCAGTTGTCCACGTATGCCAGGATATCCTCGCCTCCGTATGCCTCATACACGTCCAGGAATGCCCTCAGCTCCAGGCCGGGGGTGTAATTCCATTTGTATGTCCCCTCGCGGTAATCAAGGTATGATGCGTCCTGGCACCTTGCCATCTGGCTGCGTACCATCTGCTGCGAAAGGGGAGTGACGCTTTTGCAAGCGGAAAAGCCGCACAGGGCGGCTGTAAGGAATATGAATAGTTTTTTCATGGTTTATCTCAGTAAGGTGTATCTGCCACCTTCAATCTGGCCCTTGACAATGTCCTTAACCAGATAGTGGAGGTACATTTCCACGTTTGTATATCGGCCGAAGGTGTCCAGGGTCTTGGTCTTGCCGTCGGCTGCGCTGTTCTTGTCCAGGCCGAACTGTTCCTCGAACCAATCCGGCATGCCGTCCTTGTCCGTATCCACAACCTTTGCAAGTTCCTCTGCGGTGGCTTTGTATTCAGGATATCCGCCTGCATCGGCAGGGGTGTCTATCAAACCTCCCGTAGAACCTTTTGAGCCGGTGGTGCTGGATGTTCCGTCAAGGGTCTCCTTGCATACGCGTGCATCCACCCTGTCCCTCTTCAGGCTTGCACCTGCATAGGAGGTGACGCTCTCAAGGGCTTTTTCGGCAGAGTGTATCGTGCCTTTGTGGCTGCCCATGTATGAGGTGGATCTCAGGCTTTCCTTCTTGCTCTTGTCATCGGGATCCACGCCTGCCCAGTTGTCGTTTGTCACGGCATCGGAACCGTACATGAAGTTGCCAACAATGTAGAACTTGCCCGGAACGACATCGGTTTCGCTGTCAGGGTTGCACTTGTTGCATTTGGTTGTAGGGTTAACTATCCTCTGGCCTTTGCTTGAACCTGTTGCAGGGCCTTTTCTGTAATAGTTGTTGCATATGTTTATCTGGCGCGGATTCTGGCCTTTGCCGCTCTCGCCGCCGTATGCGCTGTTGCTGCCCCAGTTGTAGATGACGTTGTTAATGTGGTGGATAGGGCCTTTCAGTGTTGAGACGTAGTCATGGTCGAAACGCGGGTTACGGCTGTCGTGGTGCGCCAGGAGGTTGTGGTGGAAAGATGCGTTTCCGCCGCCCCAGATGCCGCCGTAGCCGTGTTTGCCCTTGCCGTGGACAGAGTTTGTGAGGCTCTCGGACAGTATGCAGTACTGCAGGGTGAAATCGTTGTTGCCGTAGAAACTGCCGCACTCGTCGGTACACCAGCTCATGGTACAGTGGTCTATGATAACGTTTTTCTTCTCCTTGCCTGTGCCCTGATATGCGTTCATGGCATCATCCTCGGTGGCTTCGTCGTCGCCCATTCGGCAGCGGATGAAGCGTATGATGACGTTGTTTGCGTGGATGCTGAAGGTGTAGTTCTTCAGGCAGATACCGTCGCCAGGGGCTGTCTGGCCCGCGATGGTTACATTATCTTTCTCCAGTTTCAGTGTGGATTTAAGCTCTATGATACCGGCAACGTCAAACACTACGATGCGGTTTCCGGCCTTAAGGGCGTCGCGCAGAGAGCCTGCGCCGCTGTCGTTCAGGTTGGTTACGTGGTATACTTCACCGCCGCGGCCGCCTGTGGTATACATTCCGCCGCCCTCGGCACCAGGGAAGGCAAGGGGCTCGTGAGCCTCGTCTTCGGCCGATGGGATAAGGAACTTGCTGTAGTTTTCACCAGGTGTTGGAGTTGGTGGGGTAGGAGGGTCCGGAGGGGTTGGAGTGTCGCCTCCAAGGGTGGTTGCGCTTGCAGACGCCCATGGGGATTCAGCCTTGGGGCTTTCCTTGGATGCACGCACTTTGAAATCGTAACGTGTGCCTTCCTTCAGCCCGGAAAAGGTTTTGGTTATTCCTTTGGTGCTGCCTTCGGCGCCCTTCACCTGCGAGCCGTCGCTGCATGACAATATATATTCATAGGTATCGGCCCCCGAAACCTTGTCCCAGATGAAGGTTAGGGAGGTCTTCTCGGCTTTCGAAGTAAGGTTCTTAGGGGAGTCCAGGTTCACAACTTCCGCCTTGTTGCAGGATACTGCAGCAAGGGCAAGAGATGCAAGCAGAAATAGGAATGTTTTTTTCATAAAGTTTGTCCGTTACGATTTTCACAAATGTAAAAAATATTTTTTAAAAATTTTCGTGAACGTGCACGGAATTATCAGATTTTTCGTATTATTGTAGTCGGTGATTTGGCTGATATCATTACGAAGTCAATAAAATAATATAATTAAGTACAACTAAAACAACCTTTTATGAAAAATCTTATTCGCAAGATTTCTCTTCTCCTCTTGGGGGAGACTGTCCGAAAAGTAGCTGATTGAATCATCGTAAATTACGGTAAAAA
>JAKSKO010000003.1 GCA_024401715.1 Bacteroidales bacterium | reverse complement strand
GTCTTGATTTTTATATAAACGGGCGTAAAATCAAAAGATTTTATGTAAGTTTGAGAAAAGACTGAAAACAAATTATCAACAAACAAAAATATACCTATGAAGATCACTAAACTGGCAGCAACAGCCCTTGGAATCCTGGCTGTTGCATCATGCTCCAACGGCACCCCGCAGTTGGGCAAAGCTTCTGTAAAGAAGGTGGTGAAGGCCATGACTCTGGAAGAGAAGGCCCTACTTGTACCCGGCGTAGGCATGGACAGCGGCTCCGAGGGCCTCAGCGCCACTATCGGAGAGTCTGCCGAGCTTGTTCCCGGCGCTGCAGGCAGCACCCACGCAATCCCGCGTCTGGGCATCCCTTCGGTTGTTCTTTCCGACGGCCCCGCAGGTCTGCGCATCAACCCTACACGTCCCGGCGACGAGAACACCTATTATTGCACTCACTTCCCTATCGGAACCCTGCTTTCATCAACATGGAACCAGGAGCTTGTGGAGGAAGTTGGCAAGGCAATAGGTAACGAGACTCTTGAATATGGCGCCGACGTGCTTCTGGCCCCTGCGCTTAACATCCACCGCAACCCGCTGAACGGCCGCAACTTCGAATATTATTCAGAGGACCCTGTTGTTGCAGGCAAGACTGCAGCGGCCTACGTACGCGGCGTGCAGAGCGAGGGCGTGGGCACCTCAATCAAGCACTATGCTGCAAACAGCCAGGAGACCAACCGCACAGGCGTGAACTCCCTGATAGACACACGCGCCCTGCGCGAAATCTACCTGAAAGGCTTCGAGATTGCAGTGAAGGAGTCCGACCCTTGGACCGTCATGACCTCATACAACAAGATTAACGGAACCTACACCTCCGAGGACCGAGAGCTCATAGAGGACGTTCTGCGCGGCGACTGGGGCTACAAGGGCACAGTGATGACAGACTGGTATGGCGGAACCGATACTGAAGCCCAGGTTTGGGCCGGCAACGACATGCTGCAGCCAGGCCGCCCTACACAGTACCAGGCCATCATTGACGGCGTTAACAACGGCACCATCTCACAGGAAGACCTGGACCGTAACGTAACACGCATCCTTAACCTTGTGCTGCGCACCCCACGCTTCAAACAGTATGCATACAGCAACAAGCCGGACCTTGACGCACACGCAAAGGTTACACGCCAGAGCGCAGTTGAGGGTATGGTGCTGCTGGAGAACAAGGCTGCCCTTCCTTTCGCAGCTGGCGTAAAGAAGCTTGCAGTCTTCGGCCAGACTTCATACGACATGATTGCAGGCGGCACTGGCTCCGGCAACGTTAACCGCGCCTACACCGTTTCCCTGCTTGAGGGTCTTGGCAACGCAGGCTATACCGTTGACGGCAATATCCAGGCAGAATACGGCAAATATGCACAGAAAGTGGCCGAGGAGAAGGCCAAGAAACAGGACAACAACTTCCTTGCAGCCTTCCTTCCTCCGGTGCTCCCTGCAGAGTATGTGCCTTCTGCCGCATCCATTGCAAAGGCAGCACGCGGCAATGATGCAGCCATCATAACATTAGGCCGCATCTCCGGCGAGTTCGTGGACCGCACCGTTGCAAACTTCAACCTTTCAAAAGAGGAGAAAGAGCTCATCAACACCGTCAGCGCTGCATTCCAGGCTTGCGGAAAGAAGGTTGTGGTTGTTCTTAACATTGGCGGCGTAATAGAGACAGCATCATGGAAGAACACTCCTGACGCAATACTCCTAAGCTGGCAGGCAGGCCAGGAAGGCGGCAACTCCATTGCCGACGTCCTTTCAGGCAAACAGTCTCCAAGCGGCAAGCTCCCTATGACATGGCCGCTGAACTTCCAGGATCACAAGTCATCGGAAAACTTCCCTCGCGCAGAGAACTTCCAGTTGGACTTCAGCACCTTCATGGGAACAGAGAAAGAGGCCAAAGAGCCTGTGGAGACCTACGACTGGACCAACCATGCAGAGGGCATCTACGTAGGCTACCGCTGGTTCGACAAAGCCGGATTGGAGGTTTCTTATCCTTTCGGCTATGGTCTAAGCTACACCAGCTTCGAATATTCAAACCCTGGTGTTGCCATCCAGAAAGACGATGTTGATTTCTATATCACCGTTAAGAATACCGGTTCCGTTGCAGGTAAAGAGGCTGTACAGGTTTATGCAGCCGCTCCTGCAAGCAGCATGGACAAACCTGTGAAAGAGCTTAAGGCCTATGCAAAGACTGCAGAGCTTGCACCGGGTGAGAGCCAGAAGCTTCACATGCGCATCAAACTTGCCGACCTTGCTTCATATGACGAGGCGCAGGCTGCATGGGTTGTTGAGGAAGGCCAGTACTGCTTCCAGTTCGGCGCATCATCACGCGATATCCGTCAGGAAATAAGCGCACCGATGCCGGGCCTCACAGTGAAGACCTCCGACGTCCTTCACAAATAAGCAGACCACTCTCCAATAAAAAAAAAGCGACCGTGAAGGCCGCTTTTTTTATTTCCTTGAGATGAGGTATTCCGCTATCTGGACAGCGTTGAGGGCGGCGCCTTTGCGAATCTGGTCTGAAGACAGCCACAGGGTGATGCCGTTCTCGTTGGCAAGGTCCTTGCGGACGCGGCCCACATAGACATCGTCCTTGCCGCCGGTATAAAGAGGCATAGGATAGGTCTTTGTTGCGGGATCGTCCTGCAGGGTTACGCCCGGTGCTGCGGCAAGGGCATCCTGCACCTGCTTTGCCGTAAGAGGCTGCTCTGTCTCCACCCAAACAGCCTCGCTGTGAGAGCGCAGAGAAGAGATGCGCACGCACATTGCGCTGCAGCGCACATCGCTGTGCATGATCTTGCGTGTCTCGTTGAACATCTTCATCTCCTCCTTGGTGTAGTCGTTGTCGGTGAACACGTCAATCTGAGGAATCACGTTGTATGCAAGCTGGTAGGCGAATTTCTCCACCTTAGGTTCCTCTCCTTTCACAAGGCTGGCATACTGGTCCTGGAGCTCTGCCATTGCGGCTGCACCTGCGCCGGAAGCGCTCTGGTAAGAGGCCACATGAATGCGGGTGATGTGGGAAAGCTTCTCTATAGGCTGCAGGGCCACAACCATCATGATTGTGGTGCAGTTAGGGTTGGCAATAATGTTGCGCGGAGCATTCAGCGCGTCCTCTGCATTGCACTCCGGAACCACGAGAGGCACATCGGCATCCATGCGGAAGGCGCTGGAATTGTCTATCATTATTGCGCCGTACTTTGTAATTGTTTCGGCATACTCCTTTGAGGTTCCCGCTCCGGCCGATGTGAAGGCTATGTCCACACCCTTGAAGTCGTCGTTATGCTGGAGGAGCTTCACCTCTATCTCCCTGCCCCTGAATGTATATTTTGTGCCGGCACTTCTTTCAGAGCCGAAAAGCAGAAGCTCGTCTATAGGGAAGTTCCTCTGCTCCAGCACGCGCAGGAACTCCTGTCCCACTGCGCCGCTTGCACCAACAATTGCCACTTTCATTATTATATTGTTTAAGTTGTTAATTCCTAGATATTTGCAATGCTCATGATATCGGCAAACACGCCTGCCGCAGTTACATCGGCACCCGCACCATAGCCCTTTATCATCATTGGGTGCTGGTGATAGCGCTCTGTTGTAAGCAGCACTATGTTGTTGCTGCCGTCCAGATTGTACATAGGGTAGTCCTGGTCCACGGCCCTAAGCGAAACGCTAAGCTCTCCGTCCTCCATCTTGGCCACAAAGCGCCAGCGTTTGCCCTCGGCCTCCAGCACCTTGCGCTTTGCTTCGAAATCCGCATCCAGCGAAGGCAGTTTTTCCCAGAACTCATCCAGGCTGCAATCGAAAAGCTCCTGCGGAATGAAAAGCGATGCCTTCACATCGGTCTGGTTCACCTCATATCCGGCCTCGCGGGAAAGGATAACCAGCTTGCGTATCACATCCTTGCCGCTGAGGTCCTCACGCGGGTCGGGCTCGCTGAAGCCAAGTTCCTTCGCCATGCGCACAGCCTTGCTGAAAGGCACATCGGCCGAAAGGGTGTTGAATATGAAGTTGAGGGTGCCGCTAAGCACAGCCTCTATCTTCTCTATGCGGTCTCCGCTGTTCACAAGGTCATTTATGGTGCCAATGATAGGAAGGCCGGCGCCCACGTTTGTTTCGTAGTGATACTTGATGCCGCGCTCCAGGCAGGCCTGCTTCAGGGAATGGAAATTCTCATAATCCGATGAAGCCGCAATCTTGTTGGCCGCCACCACAGAGATTCCGTGCTGGAAAAGCTCTCTGTAGATGCCTGCAATGGCAGGACTGGCAGTACAATCCACGAAAACGGAATTGAAGATGTTCATGCCTATTACCTCCTGCGCCAGTTTCTTCGCATCCAGCGCCACACCGTTCTCAACGGCCTGGCGATAGTTGGCAAGGTCTATGCCCTCGCGGCAGAAAACGCCCTTGGTGCTACGGGCAATTCCCACTATGTTAATCTTCAGCTTGCGCTCCTGCATAAGGCGCTCCCTCTGCGCGGCTATCTGCTCTATAAGCTTGCCGCCCACGGTGCCTATGCCGCACACAAACACGTTAAGTTCCTGATATTCACTAAGGAAGAAACCGTCATGGATAACATTCAGGCTCTTGCGCAAAGAGTCTTTGTGAACCACAATGGAGATATTGGTCTGGTCTGCGCCCTGGGTGCAGGCAATCACGTTTATGCTGTTGCGTCCCAGCACCGCGAAAAGCTTTCCGGCAATTCCCGGCCTATTCATGTTGTTTCCCACAACCGCAACCGTGGCAAGGTCTTTCTCCACCCTGATAGGGTTGATGGCGCCTATGGCAATCTCGTGCGCGAACTCCTCTTCCAGCAGCTGGCAGGCCCTCTGGGCGTCACTCTCGTCCACACCTATGGAAATGCCCGTCTCCGATGAAGACTGGCAGATGAGGAAGATGCTGATATTGTTTTCCGCAAGTTTGCCGAAGATGCGGCCGTCCACGCCAATCACGCCCACCATGGAGTTGGCCGACAGCGTAAGCAGGCAGGTTCCCGTAATGGAAGAGATACCGGTTATAGGCTTTGAATGCTGGCACTTGTCTGTAATCACCGTGCCAGGAGCCTGAGGGTTGAAGGTATTCTTGATTAGGATGGGAATATTTTTGGAGCGTACCGGGTGCAGGGTTGGAGGGTAGATGACCTTCGCGCCGAAGTTGCAAAGCTCCATGGCCTCGCGGTAGCTTAGCTCGTTTATCACATAGGAAGTCTTGATGATGCGCGGGTCCGCAGTCATGAAGCCGTCCACATCGGTCCATATCTCCAGCACCTCACTGCCCAGGACAGCCGCCACAATACTGGCTGTGTAATCGCTGCCGCCGCGGCCCAGATTTGTTATGTTGCCGCTCTGCACATCGGTGCTGATGAAGCCTCCCATCACGCCTATGGCGCCCTTTCGGCTCTCCAAGCCCTTGAATGCCGCTTCCACAAGAGGGTTGGTGGCATCAAAATCCGGGAAACAGCGTCCCTGCTGGGTGCGGGTCTTGATTATCTGGAGGGAATCGAAAAGCTGCGCGCCGCTTATCAGACGGGCAACAATCCTGGAAGACATCCTTTCGCCGAAGCTTACAATCTCGTCCAGGGTGTGCGGAGCCAGGGTTTTCAGGAGATATATGCCCTGAAGCATGTCTCCCAGACGGTCCAGCAGCTCTGTAACCTGCAGGCGCAGTTCCGCAATGGAGGCCTGATCTTCAAAAAGGCTGTCCATAAGCTGGAGATGGCGCTCCCTTATCTGGCCGTACAACTCTTTGTAGCCCATGTCCGATGCGGCAGCCATGTGGCTCACCTTTATAAGCTGGTCTGTGACTCCGCCAAGCGCAGACACCACAACAACCAGGCTTTCACCCCTCTGCTCAACTATTCTCTTTACATTTCTAAGGCTTTCCGCACTTCCCACGGAAGTGCCGCCGAACTTCAGAACCCTCATAGATATGTTTCCCATTTACAAAAACAGACAAAGGTAGTCAATTCCCCGTGTTTTTGCAATTCAGAGGATGTTATTCCACCATTTTTATTATATTTGTTCAAATATGCTTACATCCAAGACATACAATCATACGCAGACTTTCCACTTCGAGGCGGGAGGAAAGCTGGAGCAGATGAGCCTGAAATACTACAGCCCGGACAGGCCATACAGAAAGGGAGAGCGCGTGGTGTGGATATGCCACGCCCTAACTGGAAATGCCAATCCAGAAGAATGGTGGCCGCAGATGGTGGGCCCCCACGCCCCTATCAATCCGGAGAAAGACTATGTTGTGGCAGTTGCCATGCTGTGCTCCTCATACGGGGAATGCGGCCCGGCAAGCATCAATCCCGCAACAGGCAAGCCATACCTGCTGGATTTCCCGAAAACCACCGTGCGTGACATTGCCGCTGCCAACGACCTTGTGCGCCAGTTCCTGGGCCTGGAGAAGATAGACCTTCTGATTGGCCCGTCCATTGGCGGATTCGTGGCCTACGAATGGCTGCTGCTGCGCCCGGATGTTTTTGTGGAGGCCGCCCTTGTGGCCACAACCTTCCGCACTCCCCCATTCATGACGGCCTTCAACGAAAGCCAGCGCATGGCCCTGAAACTGGACCCAAGCTTCCTTGCGGCCGAAAGCCTGGAAGGCGGAGCGGAGGGATTGAAATGCGCACGTGCGCAGGCCCTTATCTCGTACAGAACCCCGCAGGGATACAATCTAACCCAGGCCGAGGCCGATGACAGCCCCGTCTTTGCCGACAGAGCCGCATCATACCAGCGCTACCAGGGAGAGAAACTTGTGCGCCGCAACTTTGACGCATACAGCTACTGGTACTTAAGCTATGCCCTGGATTCCATGAACATAGGACGCGGACGCGGAGGTGTGGAGAACGCCCTTCGCAGCATCAAGGCAAAGTGCCGCCTTGTGAGCGTAACAACAGACATGCTGTTCCCGCCGGAATTGGGAGAATGGGCAGCCGGCATTATCCCGGACGCCACCCATACGGGCATAACAAGCGAATTCGGCCATGACGGCTTCCTCATAGAGAACGACAGCCTTGTGAAAGCACTGGGTCTGCAGAAATAAAACTAACTAAAATTCACGATACATTATGGAGAAAACCTGGAGATGGTTTGGAAAGAAGGATAAGATCACCCTTTCCATGCTTAGGCAAATTGGTGTAGAAGGCATTGTAACTGCCCTTCATGAAGTTAAGAACGGCGACATCTGGACAGAAGAAGCCATCATGGACCTCAAGAATTACATTGAGAGCTATGGCATGCGCTGGTCTGTTGTGGAGAGTCTCCCCGTTTGCGAGGCAATCAAATATGCAGGACCGGAAAGAGACCAGCTTATAGAGAACTATATCATAAGCCTGGAGAATCTTGGCAAATGCGGCGTTAAAACCATTTGCTACAACTTCATGCCTGTCCTGGACTGGGCCCGCACAGACCTCAAGCACCCTTGGCCGGACGGCAGCACTTCACTTTACTTCGACTATGCAAGCTTCGCCTACTTTGATATCAAAATCCTTCAGCGCCAGGGAGCGGAGAACGACTTCCCTGCCGAGATTCTTGCCAAGGTGGAGGAAATGGACAAGACCATGACCCCGGAGGGCAAGCACCAGCTGGTGGAGAACATCATCGTGAAGACCCAGGGTTTTGTGAACGGAAACATAAGCGAGGGAGACAAAGAGCCCATCAAGAAGTTCAAAGCCCTGCTGGACCTGTACAAAGGCATAGACAAGGCCGCCCTCAGGGAGAACATGAAGTACTTCCTGAACGCCATAATGCCAGTTTGCGAAAAATGGGACATAAACATGTGCGTACATCCCGATGACCCTCCTATGGAGGTTCTGGGTCTGCCGCGCATAGTGCGCACCGCAGAGGACATAGACTGGTTCCTTGGTGCAGTGGACAACCCTCACAACGGCCTCACCTTCTGCGCCGGTTCCCTAAGCGCCGGAGAGCAGAACCAGGTTGTGGAGATGGCACGCAAATATGCTTCCCGCACACACTTCGTGCATATGCGCTCCTGCGAGGTTCTTGGCGGAGGCAACTTCATTGAGGCCCCTCACTATGCAGGCCGCGCACATCTTGTGGAGCTCACCCGCATCTTCACCGCCGAAGAGCGCAGACGCAATGCGAACGGCGGAATAGGCCTCCCTATGCGTGTGGACCACGGCAAGGACATTCTTGACGATGCAGTTAACGGCTACAACCCGGGCTACGGTTTCTATGGCCGCATGCTGGCCCTTGGCCAGGTTACGGGCATGATGGCGGCAGTAGAGGACGAAATGGCAAAATAAAGCGCAGACAAAATGAAACTGAACGATATACTAACGCCCGGCTTTGACGCAAGTGCGTGGGAAGCAAAGGGTTATGAACTGCCTAAGTTCAACATTGCGGCCGTGGCCGAAAAAACTCACCGCCAGCCAACATGGGTACACTTCGGCGCAGGCAATATCTTCCGCGCCTTCCCTGCAGCCATCCTGAACGACGCCCTGAACAGCGGCCGGTATGACCGCGGCGTAATCGTGGCCGAGAGTTTCGATTATGAAATCATAGACAAGGCATACCGCCCATACAACAACCTCTCACTTCTGGTAAGCCTGCAAAGCAGCGGCACCATAGAGAAAAAAGTGATTGCATCCGTAACCGAAAGCCTTAAGGCAGACCCGCAGTTTGCCGACGACTGGGCAAGGCTGTGCGAAATCTTCCGTGCACCAAGCCTGCAGATGGTCACCTTCACAATCACCGAAAAAGGCTACGGCGTTGCTCCGGCAGACCTGGAGCGCGGCCTGTGTCCGGTTTTCGCCATGGGCAAGCTGTGCGCCCTGATGCTTGAAAGGTTCAACGCGGGGCAGCTCCCTCTCACCCTCCAGAGCACAGACAACTGCAGCCACAACGGAGACAAGGTGAAGAACGGAGTTCTGTCCTATGCAAAGGCATGGGTGGAAGCCGGCCTTGTGCCTGCACAGTTCCTGGACTATCTCCAGGACGAGAGCAAGGTTACATATCCTTGGTCCATGATAGACAAGATTACCCCGCGCCCTCACGAGAAAGTGCAGAAAATTCTTGCCGAGGACGGATTCGAGGACAATCAGACCATCATCACAGAGAAAAAGACCTTCACCGCACCTTTCGTGAACGCAGAGGAGGTGCAATATCTGGTGGTAGAGGACAAGTATACAAACGGACGCCCTCCACTGGAGCTTGGCGGCGCACTGTACACCACACGCCAGACAGTGGATCAGGTGGAAACCATGAAGGTTACAACCTGCCTGAACCCTCTGCACACCGCAATGTCCATATACGGCTGCATGCTGGGCTACACCCTCATTTCCGCCGAGATGGCCGATGAGGACCTGCGCGCCTTCATCCAGAAGATAGGCTATATGGAGGCCATGCCTGTGGTAACAGATCCCGGAGTGCTTAACCCGTACGAGTTCATAGGCACGGTAATCAACCGCCGCCTTCCAAACCCTTTCATGCCGGACGCACCGCAGCGCATTGCAACAGACACCTCGCAGAAACTTTCAATACGCTTTGGTGAAACCATAAAGAAATACCTTGCACGAGGCCTGGACATGGATAATCTGGTGCTTATCCCACTAACCCTTGCAGGCTATGCACGCTATCTGAAAGGCCTGGACGACAAGGGCGAAGCCTTCGAGCTTTCTTCAGACCCTCTTCTTGCAGAGCTTCAGCCTATTGTTGCAGGGCTGGAACTTGGAAAGGAAGGCCAGGACTTCAGCTGCCTGAGACAGCTGTACACCAGGAAGGATGTATTCGGACTGGACCTGTACCAGGCAGGGGTGGGAGAGAAGATAGAGGCCATGGTGAAAGAGCTTTATGCAGGACCCGGTGCCGTGCGCGCCACCCTTCACAAATACACCAGCGCCAGATAGAAAAAAGGCGGCCCTTGCATCGGGCCGCCTTTTTTTCGCATGTATGGAAGTCTAGAATCTCATAAGATCCTCTTTGATACTTTGGCTAACTGCCTTGCGTGACTTGCCGGCAATTTTAGCGGAAGACATGGTCTTAGCCTGAGTAAATGATTTGGAGAATTCTTGGATTGGACGATTCTCAACAAGGTTCTGTGCCTTTACAGAAGCTGTTGCAACGCCCTCGTATGTGAATTCCGTATCATTGTTGAATGAATAGGGACTCCAACCAAGAAGACCAGTTATATTATTCAAAGACTCTGCTTGGTAAACAAAAGCTCCAAACTTAACGTTCTGGATTCCTGTTACGTAACCTGAATCGTCAAGGGTGAATACAAGCGGAGCATCACCGTCCTCGGAATTAATATCTTCCATGATAGATAGGTAGCCATATGCATATCCATAAGCCTGGTTGTACCAATCATATATCCATCCCCATCCGAACTGATTCTCATACTCCTCGTAGCCAAGCTCCAGACCCTCGCAAGTAAGAGTCCTTGCAGCCTCGTCAAGAGTCAGATGCCACTGGCTGCCATCAGGAAGGCCGGAAGGATTCTTTACAAGGTAGTCAGTAGGATCTTCGGGATTTGTCATGAAGGTCAAAGAAAATGTTCCCGCATCATTAGTATAACTGTATACACCAAGTTTCAATTCGAATGAAGATGGAGCGAGACCGTTGAACCTAATCTTTGCAGATGCCGCATAGTCGGCCTTAAGCTCACCGTCAGCATCGCAAGGAACTGCAACCACAGTATAGATACCCGGCTCCAGATCCCAGATAATATCACTTGCAACACCCTCAACGAATGTAACATCACCATCTTCCTCACCTGCCAGAACAGCAGCAATAAGTTCCTCTGCGTCACCGTCTTTGGCAAGGGCATATTTGGCAGACACTGCGTCAGCCTCGGAAGTGAAGTTAACGATAAGGGCAGCGTCACCTGAAGGTGAAACCTGCATACCACCGTAAGCTATGCCTATTGTGTAATCGGTAAGAGCTGCGCCAGGAAGAGCAATTGCAAACTTGCCACTGGAGTTAGTTTGATAGAAGGCGCCATTGTTATAGTTTGCTTCCGAAATCAAGATTGTCTTGGGAGCGAACTTGATAACACCATTCTCTATTTTGCCATAGTTTATACCTTCGTCGATTTTGAAATATTTGGAAATGTATGAAACGACAGAAAACGCACCATCTGACCATGCCATTCCAAGCTGCTGATAAGGAATATAAACATGTTCCTCGTCAATTACATCAACTCTGAAATATGTATCGCCCTCAACATAATCACCAGGGGCATTCTTCGGATAAAGGCTGGTGTATGCATTCTTCAGGAAATATGAACCAGGATACAATGCATTTGTATAGCAAGGAACTTCATAAGTGAGAGGATCAAAAGTGTAATAACCTGCAACAAGGTTATCGCAGATAGTTGCCATGCCAAGATAATTCCACGGCTCCGGAACAGTAAGGACAATTTTTACGCTTGAAGCCGCATAAATGGTAGTTTCCTCTGAAACAGTGAGGTTAATCGCATAAGCGGAACCGGCAGTAAGTTGGCCGTGGTTTACCGGGATTGAAACTGTAGTCTGTTTGCTTCCTGCAGCGAATTTTGCTGTAAGCCTTGCACCCGCAGGGAAGAAAAGATGATCTTTTGTTGTATCAGACACAGCAATTGCGATGTCTGCGGCAGCATCGTCAGCAATGCGGTATACAGGAACATCAATGGATTCGAGGTCCAAAGATGAGGTATACGCAGTCCTTATCGATGAAGGGAAATATACCTGCGCGCCCTCGGGAGCGTCAGCCGGTTTGTAGTCGTCAACCTTGGCACAAGAAGCCGCAAGGCCGGCAACACAAAGAATACCAATATATTTGAATAAATTTTTCATTGCCTATAGAATTTAGTCTTTATCAACCCAAAGCGGTGTAAAATTAGATGGATCAGGGTTGTTCTGCTCCTCCGAGATACCATTGTTTGCCTGAATCTCTGCACGGGTGATTACGATATTCCACTGTGGAGAACGGCCCTCAGAGTTGAAACAGAAATCTGCTGGCCACAAAGTACCCTTGTAACCACGGGTAATACCATGATCAAGACGCTTGTAGTCGTACATGAGTATACCTTCGCCCCAGAACTCGATACGTTTCTGCAAAAGCATCTCCTCAAGGAATTCAGCAGTTGAGTTTGCCTTGCAAGTATAATTCGGGTTGCGGGTTACAATCAGCTTCTCAAGCATGGCTTTCGCTTCGCCAAGCTTATTATTCTGCTGTGCAAGAGCCTCTGCTGCAATGAAATACATCTCCTCTACACGCATAAGCGGCTGGTCTGTTGCATTGCCCACGGTATTCTCCTGGGTGTCACCGCCCGCAGGACGGAATTTGATGCTCTCATATGCTTTCGCAGGGCCGACATTGTCATTACCGTGAAGGAAGTCATAGCCATCCTTCTCCGAGCCGGAGAATTTATAGTTGTAATAGTCCAGGAAAGCAGGATCCAGCCAGCTGTGCTTGCGCCAGTCGCTATCGCTTATTGACTCATAGAAATTCTTGTCCGCACCAAGCTGTACAAGCGGAGCATAACCCCACTGTCCCTCAGAACAGATGAACGCGGCATAAGTACAGATATTGTTGAAATTCTCTGCTGTAATGCCTATACCCCAGATCCATGAATTCTGCGAAGCCATGTTGTTGAAGCCGTTTACAGGATCTTCCCACTGGGCCTGGGTAAGAGGAGAATAGCCTGTGGCAGAGTTGATAACCATGTCGGCATACTCATATGCCTTTGCATAAGCACCCTCCACACCGGCAGCACCCTCTTCAAGATACAGACGTGCCATAAGGCCGTGTACTGCATCAAGACCAGGCTCGTTCTTCGCTTTTGGAGCATCGGCAAGGTATTTCTCCGCATTTGTAAGATCCTCAAGGATGAATTCATACATCTTCTCATGAGTTGCACGCGGATTGTTTTTTGCCTCGGCCTCTGTTGTCTTCTCATTGATGATAGGAACGGTAAGTCCAAGAACATTGCTTACATCAGTATATTTGTTCTCCTTAGGCTCGTAAAGACGTGCGAGGTCAAGATAGAAAGACGCACGGTATGCATAAGCCTTACCCAGAATAATTGCTGTTGTTGCAGTTGGCTCACCACCTGCAAGGATAGAGGAAATGATATCGTTACAGGTCTTTATCCAAGGATAATAGCAATCCCAGAAATATGCACATGGCCATGAAGTCGGACCCTGTGCGTAACACATTCCCCAATAATAGTTACGATTATAGTAAGGGTTGTCTGCAAGAGTACAGAAATCCTCAAGCATGTTCTCAGTGATAAGGTGAATCTCACCTATACCGAAATCTCCGTGATGGCTGTATTTGCTGAGATAGCCTGCTGTTCCTGTGGTAACCATGGACGCAGGAATGGAGTTAAGCATAGCCTCCAGAGCGCCGGAAGAGGCAGCAACCTGACTGGAGGTTACAGTGGATCCCTCCGGGAAGGTTTCCTTGATACAGCTGCTGGATGCAACCAGGGCTGCGAAAATCAAAAGTGTATTTATAATTGTCTTTTTCATAAGTGGACCTCCTTGTTAGAATGTAATGTTGATACCACCGGATACCGTGCGTACAGGAGAACAGTTGTTATCATTTGTAGCACCGCTAAAGCTCTGACGCGGGTCGAAACCTTTACGCGCAGAAACATAACAGATATTGTCACAGGTAACATAGATGCGGAGAGAACCGATATGTACCTTGTCCATCCATTTGTGAGGGAAGGTGTATCCAATCTGCGCTCTCTGGAAGTTCAGATAGCTTGCATCGGTGAGGAAACGGTCTGATGAAGAAACCACGTTCTGGTCGTTTGCCTGCCATCTTGGGATATTGGACGAAGTGTTCTCCGGAGTCCATGCCTTGAATATATCCTTGTGGATATTGTAACCTACTGCGCTGCCCGGTACATCCATGAGGCTTGCATAACCTGAATCGTATGCCTGGCCGCCGATAGAATATGTGAAACCGAGAGACAAATCGAAACCATATGCCTCGAATGTAGTACCGAAACCACCATAGAGCTTAGGTGTAGGCACTGAATGGAGATATTCTGTAGCCTCGCTGTAGCTTGTGGTTGCCTCTTTCTCCACATATGTAACATCATTGCCATCCTTGTCTTTCATAGGATTGCCATCCGGATCAAGAACCGGCTTGGTTACATTTTTGTACCATGAAGACCTACCGTCTTCTGTAACACCGGCATACTCTTTCATGAGGAAGGTGTTCAAAGGAAGGCCCTCGCCCACGAATTTGTTACCGCTTGCGTAACCTTTGTAGCCCTCAATCTCTTTGGTCTTTCTCTCCTCAGGGAGGTAAAGAATCTTATTGCTGTAGTGTGTACCGTTCAGATAAACATTCCAGTTGATGTTCTTTTTGCGGATGATGTCACCGCTCAAAGCAAACTCGACACCAGAGTTACGCATGTCACCCACGTTGTCATAGAAACCTGAATAGCCCAGTGAAGGAGGTACTGTAAACCAGAACAGCATATCAGAGGTCTTACGGTAGAAATACTCTATGCTACCGCTGAGACGGCCATTGAAGAAGCCGAAATCAACACCTGCATTGAAGTTTGTGTTGGTCTCCCAGGAAATCTTCTTGTTACCTTTGTTATTGAACACTACAGAAACCTGGCCGTTTGAGTTCAGCACTGAATATGTATCTGTGTAGAGGAAGTTTCCGATATTATCGTTACCCTGTGAACCGATGGAAGCCTTGATTTTCAACATGTCCACCCACTGGGCGTTGAACCAGTTCTCTTTATTAATAAGGTAACCGGCACCTGCAGACCAGAAGTTACCCCAACGGTAATCAGGATGGAACCTTGAAGAAGCGTCACGACGGTAAGATGCACTCACAAACAGTTTCTCGGCCCAATCATACTGCGCACGAAGGAAATAACCCTCATTGTTATATGTGCTGCGGCTTGAAGATGCAGACTGGCCGTCAACAACGGCACCGTTCAGCTCGAATACATCCATAGAGAAGAGGTTCTTCTTGTATGCACCCAGGCTGGAGTTGATGCGTGTATAATTCTCATGACCAACCATTGCATTGATATGGTGTACATCTGCGAATGTCTTGTCATAAGAGAGAATCTGCTGGAGGTTATAGTAGAACGCCCTGGTATGGCTCTTCTCAATTGTACCGCCATCAGTAGCGAACTGGCCATACCACATATTGCTTATATCGGTAGAACGGGTCTCGTCAACGCCAACACCTGCATTGAAAGTGAATTTGAGGCCTGGGATGAAAGTGATATCAAAGAAGCCCACGCCATTGAATGCGTTACCCTCGCTCTGACCGCGATCCAGGGTTACGGCCTGAAGACCATTGGAGTTTGACTGAACAGGACGGCTCATGCCGGCATTTCTGCCGTTACCGTAGTCGTAACGTTTGAGACCGTGCTCGTCCTTCATGATTGCACCATTCTCGTCACGGATGTAGAGAGGATAGATTGGAGCAACAGAGTTTGCGAATGCAAAGATGTTACCTGTGCTGGAGTCACCCTCGCTGCTGCCGTTTGCATTGTCCCATTTGAAGTTTGCGTAAGAGAAGTTACCACCTACTTTCAGCCATTTCTTTGCCTGATAGTCGGCTTTCAAACGAGCTGTGTAACGGCGGAGATGCTCGCCCTCGATGATACCGTTGTTATCCAGGAAACCGAAGGATCCGACGAAAGTGGCATTCTGAGTACCACCGGCAACGTTAATGTTATACTCCTGGCGGATAGAAGTCTTGTATGCGGAATTCATCCAGTTATCAGGAAGCAAAGTGTATTTCTGGCCGTCATACTCAACTACACGGCCGAGAGTTGCATTAGGATTCAGCTTGCCGTTGGAACCTATAAGATACTGTCCCTCCGGATAGCTGTACACGCTGTAGCCCAGACCGCCTGCGTTAACCGGGCCGTCGATGGTGCTTGCAACACGCTGGAAAGCCTCATCAGGGCTGAGGCCGGCAGCATTGGTAAAATAGTTATACCTTGCAGCGTAATAAGCCTCATAGTACATGGCCGGATTGGTGATGTAGTCATATTCCACGGCTGCTTTAGAGTTAACACCCACCTTTGCGTCTATAGTGACGATGGCGCGGCCCTGTTTTGCCTTCTTGGTTGTTATCATGATTACACCATTGGCACCACGTGCACCGTAAAGAGCGTTTGAAGCGGCATCCTTGAGGACTGTCATGCTCTCGATATCGGCATTGTTGATATTGTTGAGGTCACCGTCATAAGGAACACCATCAACAATGTAAAGAGGCGATGAACCGGCTGTGATGGAACCGATACCGCGGATGATGATTGATGGAGATGATGAAAGTGAACCTGAAGAAGTGGTGAGCTGCACACCGGCAACCATACCCTCAAGGGCACGGGTTACGTTGGTAGCCTGAACTTTCTGGATGTCGTCTGATTTCACCACTGTTGCAGAACCGGTGAAGGACTCCCTAGTAGAAGTACCGAACGCCACAACGATAGTCTCGTCCAACATTTTGGAATCCGGGGTAAGGTCCACGTTAATGATACCGGCACCCTTAACCACAACCTCTGTAGCCTCATAGCCTATAGAGGAGAAAACCAAGGTAGCATTTGCCGGAGCAGAGATAGTGTATGCACCATCATTGTCCGCAATAGTACCTGTAGTAGTACCTTTCACCTGAATAGCAGTTGCAGGAACAGCCTCACCGGTGGCAGCATCGGTAACTGTACCCCTTACTGTAACATTCTGCGCATTCAGTGCCAATGTCACAAGTGAAAGCATCAATGAGAGAAAAAATTTGCTTTTCTTCGTAAGTGATGATTTTAGGTTAAACTTTATTATTAATTGTATAATTATTTTAAACGAGGGTTTTTTACAAAAACTCGAAGCGCAAAGTTAGTGATTATTATTTTGATATGCAAGTATCGGCAAATAGGCCCTAAAATAGGCTAAAATGCCGTTTTTATGCCTAAATGCGATATGCTGTAAAGCAAGAAGGTAAATAATTATTATAAACTGTAAGTCGCCTAGGGGATTTAGGTTACAATTATTAATTAAAATTATTTTTTCAAATCCTGCAGTTTGTCTCGCATGACAAGTTTGATCTTTATACATACAGGTTGCCATTCATTTTAAGCAATTCTGTAATATATGAAAATTGCTTACAATTTATAAGTGCGAATCCCTGATATATCGGGTCAGGGTATTCGCATGCATTTGATACTTCTTTGCTATGGCGCATATGGATATACCCTTCCCGCGCATCTCCATTATTTCGTGCGCGTTCTCACAGAATCGTTTGTAAGTTGCGGAGGGGCCGGGCGGACGTCCCAGCCTCACTCCCTCGGCTTTTTTTGCCGCCAGGGCCTCTCTGGTGCGTTGGCTTATTAGATTTCTTTCAATCTCGGAAGCCAGTGCAAAAGCGAAGGCAATGATTTTGGAGTTGATGCTGTCGCTGAGGTTGAAATTATCCTTGATCGTAAGAATTCCGATTCCCTTCTTAGCGCATTCGTTAAGCACACCCATAATCATAAGCATATTTCTGCCCAATCGGCTTATTTCGCTGCAAATTAACAGGTCTCCGGAGTTCATTCCTTTGATGACACGGCCCAGGCGCCTATTTTCCGTTGGCACTGTGCCGCTTACAGACTCACAGACCCAAGAATTTACACTGATTCCCGTTTTCCTGCAATATTCCGAAATCTCGTATTTCTGTGATTCGCATGATTGTGCAGCTGTACTGACTCTGATGTAAGCAAAAACCTTCATAATAATAAACCCTCGTTTAATTGTGAAACATAACAGACAATAATTAAAGTTTAATCCTAAAAAAAACATCGACCTATGAAGAAAATCAAATTTTTTCTCTCATTGATGCTTTCTCTGGTGGCCCTTGCAGCTTCTGCGCAGAACGTGACTGTCAAAGGTACAGTTACGGATGCCGCCACTGGCGATGGTATTCCCGCATGTGCCATTCAGGTAAAAGGTACTACACAGGGAACTGTTGCGGACGTTGACGGTGCTTATACAATAAGCGCTCCCGTAAACAGCACTCTGGTGTACACTTTTATCGGATACAAGACTGTGGAGGCACGTGTAAACGGCGCGGGCGTTATGAACATAGCCCTGTCTGCCGATGCTCAGATGCTGGACGAGACCATTGTGGTTGCGTTCGGTACAACAACCAAAGAGGCCTTCACCGGTTCCGCTTCGGTTGTAAACTCAGAACAGCTGGCAAAACGCCAGACAACTGACGTAACCAACGCACTGGTTGGTAGCGTGGCAGGTTTCCAGATGCGTGGTGCAGGCGGACAGCCTGGTTCCAGCTCGGGAAGCATCAGCATCCGTGGTTTGTCTTCTCTCTATGCAGACACAGAGCCTCTGATCATCGTTGACGGTGCACCATACTCCGCCAGCATTTCCAACATTCCGCAGAACGATATCGAGTCTATCTCCGTACTCAAGGACGCTGCTTCTGCAGCTCTGTATGGTGCGCGTGGTGCTTCAGGTGTAATCATCATCACCACAAAAAAAGGCAAAGCATCCAACGCAACCGTAAATGTTGACGTCAAAGTAGGCGCAAATACAAAAGCGGTACAGGATTACGACATCATCCGCAACCCTGGCGAATACTATGAGGCATACTACAAACAGGTATACAACTACAACTATTATGGAAAAGGTCTTAGCGCTGCCGAGGCCAACCTTGCAGCCAACAAGACCATGCTGAGCGACCTTGCATACCAGACATATACAGTACCTCAGGGTGAAACACTCATCGGCCTGGACGGCAAGCTTAACCCTAAGGCAACTCCGGGTTACAAACACAACTACAATGGCGAGGACTACTGGATACAGGGCGACGACTGGAACAAAATGGCCTACAAGAACGCACTGCGTCAGGAATACAACATCAGCCTGAACGGTTCAACAGACAAGGCCAGCTACTACACCAGCCTCAGCTACCTTGACGAGGACGGTATCGTTGCCTACTCCGGCTACAAACGTGTTGCTGCACGTGTGAAAGCTGATTATCAGGCAAAGAAATGGTTGAAAGTGGGAGCTAACATCGGCTTCACCAATTCAAACCAGACCGCCAACCCTAACATGGACACATCCATGGGTTCAACAAACCTTATGCACTATACCACATTCATTGCACCTATCTATCCTGTATACGTAAGGGTTGTGGATGGTGACGGCAATGTGTCTATCCGCAAGGATGCCAACGGTAACGACCAGTATGACTACGGTGTTGCTGCAACAAACTACGGCATCACACGTCCGTTCCTTGCAACAGGTAACCCATTCGGTTCAAACCGCTACAATGTTGTGAAGACCACCGGCTATCAGCTGAACGGTACATTCACCGCAGACGTAAACTTTGCACCATGGCTGAAACTTAGCGTCAGCAGCAACGTTGTCCTTGGCCAGAGCAATTCAACCAAGTACGACAATGCACTGTACGGTCCTAAGGTTGGCGTTAAGGGCGAGCTCACCAAACAGGGCGTGACCAGCCTCAGAACCAACAATATCCAGACTTTGACCTTTGCCAAAGCATACGGCGCACACGACATCAATGTACTGGTGGGTCACGAGTATTATTATACAAGAAGCAACTCACTGGTAGCCGTAGGACAGGGCTTGTTCTCACCGGAGATTCTGGAGCTTGGTGCTGCCGCAAAGAAGCTTGATTCCACAACATCAACTTCCAGCGCATATAATGTTGAAGGCTTCTTCGCAAGCGCACAGTACAACTACGATTACAAATACTATCTTTCCGCTTCATACCGTATCGATGGTTCTTCACGTTTCAGCGAGAAGAAGAGGTGGGGTAACTTCTGGTCTGTAGGTGGTGCATGGATCATCTCCAAAGAGGACTTCATGTCAAACGCAGACGCAGTGGACATGTTGAAATTCAAGGCTTCCGTAGGCCAGCAGGGTAACGACGGTATCGGCAACTGGGCATACGTAGACCTTTACAGCATCAAACCTTCAGGCGAGTTCACAATGTCTCCTACATTCGCACGTCTCGGCAACAAAGATATCACATGGGAGACTACCACAAACTTCAACACAGGTGTTGAGTTCAGCTTCTTCAAGGGCCGTCTCACCGGTGGTGTTGACGCATACTACAAGAAGACCAGGGACCTGCTGTTCTGGCTGTCCGTTCCGGAGTCTTCAGGAACCAGGGGTTACTATGGCAACATGGGTAACATCTGCAACTACGGTGTTGAGCTCACTCTCTCTGCAGACGTCATCAGAACAAGGAATTTTGTATGGAACATTGCAGGTAACCTTGCAAGCAACAAAGGCAAGATTCTGAAGCTTCCTGAGACAAAACTTTCCGGCAGGGACGGATTCACAGAGAACGGTCTGTGGTTCAAAGAAGGCGGTGACATGAACAACTACTTCACATACATGTATGCCGGCGTTAACGAGCATGGTGAGGCCGTATACTATTATGATGAGGACCTCAGCAACATGAATCCTGCAAACAGCAGCAACAAGATTGATGTTCCGGGCAAGAAATTCTCCGGCACAACAACAAGCATCGAGAAAGCCAGCAAATATGAGCAGGGCAGCACAATGCCTAAGGTATTCGGCGGTTTTGCAACATCATTCCAGTTCTATGGTGTGGACATATCTGCAACATTCGACTATCAGATTGGCGGCAAGGTATATGACTCCCGTTATGCAGCCTATATGTCTCCAACCGAGTCTGTAAACAGCGCAGGATGGAACTTCCACAAAGACTACCTGAATTCATGGACACCAAGCAACGCAAGCTCGAACGTGCCTAGGTGGCAGTATCTGGACCAGTATACAACTGCAGCTTCAAGCCGCTTCCTTACAGACGCCAGCTACCTGAACTTCCAGTCATTCACTGTTGGTTACACTCTTCCGGAAAAACTCACATCCAAGATCAAGATTCAGCGCATCCGCTTCTACTGCGCAGGTGAGAACCTCTGGTTCTGGTCTGCACGCCAGGGACTTGATCCTCGTTATTCATTCACAGGCAACACATCTGTGGCTACATACTCTCCGGTACGTACAATATCAGGTGGTGTACAGCTGACATTCTAAAATGTGGAGGAAACAATCATGAAAAATACACTTAAAATAACTCTTGCCGCCCTTGTAATTGCAGCTGTAAGCTCTTGTATCAGGACCATTGATCCCCAGAGCTCAACAGTTACCGACAAACAGGCATCAAATGCTCCAGGCGCTTACGATAACTTCGTAAACTCCATCACAAACAGTCTTGCCGGCTCTTTCACTTATAGCGGTTCTAACAACTATCCACCAGACTTTGGCTATCCTTCTTTCTTCCTGCAGAGAGATGTGATGGGACAGGATATCGTTATAGAAGATGCCAGCTGGTACAACTCATGGTATAGCTGCAGCCGTACTCTGGGCCCGGCATACGCAAACTGCCAGTATCCTTGGACATACTACTACGGATGGATCAAGAACTGCAACACTGTTATCTCTCTATACAAAGCAAGTCCTTCTGAAGATAAGGTGAGCGGTGCAGGTATCGCATATGCAATGCGTGCGATGTTCTACATGGATCTTGCCCGCATGTTCGCACAGGAGACATACACTGCAAATCTGGAGTCCGTATCCGTTCCAATCGTAACAGAGTCCACAGAAATTCCAGACCTGGTTGCAAACCCACGCGCCACAAACGAGAAAATGTTCGAGTTCATCCTCGAAGATCTTGATAAGGCCGAGGAGTTTCTTGCAGACTATGTTCGCGAAGACGTATATACACCGGACCTGAATGTGGTATACGGTCTGAAAGCACGCGCATACCTTACAATGGGCAACTGGGAAAAAGCTAAAGAGTACGCTGTCCTTGCACAGGAAGGCTACACCAGCATGAACGAAGCCCAGTATCTGGACCGTAACAACGGCTTCAACACACCTAACTCTGCATGGATTTTCGCTCTCACATTCAAATCTACAGACGAGAATATCATAGAGAACGATGCCGACTCTTGCTGGGGTTCCCAGATGATCATAGAGGTATCCGAATCTAAGTGCGGTTACGCGGCAAACTACGGACAGCCTATGAGAATAGACCAGCACCTCTACTCTACAATTCCTGCAACTGACTTCCGCAAGAAATGCTTTGTGGACTTTGCAATTGACGAGATGGGTAAAGCTGACGCAATTAAAGCACTGTCCGACTACTCTGACGTTCCTGAAGGTCTCCTTGTTACTGCAAAAGCCAGTGCAACAGGAGTTGTTGGCGGACTGGAGCTGAAATTCCGTCCTAAAGACGGTGAGCACGCAAACCAGTACGCAGCATTCACCGTTGCAGTGCCACTCATGCGAGTTGAGGAGATGGAGCTGATTGAGATTGAGGCTTTGGGCCGTATGAACGAGGCAGAGGGTGTTAAGAAACTTACTGCATGGGCACAGCTTCGTGACCCAGAGTTCGAGTATGGCAACCATCGCGACAACTACTACGATATGACGTCCGGCCCATTCGTAAACGAAGTGTGGTGGCAGCGTCGCGTAGAGCTTTGGGGTGAGGGATTCGCCACATTCGACATCAAACGTCTCGGCAAAGGTATCATCCGCAGCTATCCTGGCAGCAACCACCTGGAGGAATACAAATGGAATATGGAGAAGACTCCGGATTGGATGAACCTTTGTATCGTACAGACAGAGACCAACTACAATTCAGCTTGTACTAATAACCCTGCTCCGGTACACGAAACAGGTGCCGACCAGGAGTATGTATTCTAAAAGAGTATAGATTATGAAAAAGAATATATTTATTGCAATAGTTCTGGGAATCTTCAGCCTTACTGCATGTAACAAAGCTTCACTTAAGCCGGCGCAGGACACCAAGGCCAATGTGGTATTGTATACTTATGCACCTGGAGATGAGTATGACTCTGACAACAGCCTGAAAGTTCGTCTTGCATTCAATCCTGTTGTAGAGCAGGCCTGGCTTGCCGCCATTCCAACAGAAAATGTTCCGGAAGGTGATGCTCTCGTAGCATATGTAAAGGCAAACGGTTCCGAGGTAAAGGCCGTAGATAAGGATTATGATTTCGTCCTGGAGGGAATGAAAGGCGAGAACACAATCGTGGCTATGGTATACGGCAAAGGCGAGTACAACTTTGCTTGCACAGACTTTATGGCTTACAGCTGGAGCACTGTCGCAACAGGTGTCTACACTCCTTCCAAAGTATTCCGTCCTTCAGAAAATGCCAAACTTCAGATCTGCGACCAGGACCCGAACAGATATCGCGTTCAGGACGCATGGGGCGGAGGCAGCCGAATGTTCTTTGAACTTGCCAGCGACCCACAGACAGACGACGAGGGTGACGAATTCTACTATGTTCACGCTACAACCATGGAGACAGGATACATGCATCCTAGCTATGGCATGGTTTACGCCAGAGATGTTGCCGCATGGCAGGGAGACGACTCTTATATAGAGTGGAACGTATTTTATCCCGAATATAACTATCTGGAAATCTATCTGCAGTATTATGTAGGTGCAGGTAGCTTGGGATATGGCCCTGATAACTTTACCGCAGCAGAATAATCCAACTCCCGCACTAATAAAAATAGACCGGCTCTTTATTGAACCGGTCTTTTTTTTACGAAAAAAACGCTGAAAAAATTTTACATTCCGAAGGCTTCGCGTATGTCATCCACGCGATCCAGGAGCTCCCAGCCGAAGAACTGAATCTCCTTGCGTATGGTTTTTCCCTTGCGAAGAAGCTCAACTTCCCTCATATAAGGTTTGCGTCCCACATGACCGTAGGCGGCAGTTGCCTCATAGATAGGGTTTTTCAGTCCCAGATGCTCTATGATGGCTGCAGGGCGCAGGTCGAAGAGCTGCGAAATCTTTTCGGCAATCTCAGAATCCGAAATCTGGACGCCTTGGGCGTTGCATGCTGCGGTTCCGTAGGTGTTCACGAATATGCTTACAGGCTTGGCAACACCAATGGCATAAGACACCTGCACCAGCATCTCGCGCGCAATACCGGCCGCAACCATGTTCTTGGCAATGTAACGCGCAGCGTATGCAGCACTGCGGTCCACCTTTGAAGGATCCTTGCCGCTGAACGCTCCGCCGCCGTGTGCACCCTTGCCTCCGTAGGTATCAACAATAATCTTGCGTCCTGTGAGGCCTGTGTCTCCGGCAGGGCCGCCAATCACGAACTTGCCTGTAGGGTTCACGTGAAGAATATAGTCGTTGCGGAAAAGAGCTGAAGTTTCGGCAGGAAGGGAGGCGATGAGCGCCGGGATAACTATGCCGCGCACGTCCTGCTCTATCCTCTGATGCATATATTCATCGGCACCGAAATCGTCGTGCTGGGTGCTAAGGACAATGGTATGGATGCGAAGCGGCTGATTTGTCTGGGCGTCATACTCAATTGTGAACTGGCTTTTGGCATCCGGGCGCAGGTATGGCATCACGCCGCTGTTCTCGTGGCGTATGCTGCTTAGAATCTGCAGGATGCGGTGGGAGAGGAAAAGCGGAAGAGGCATGTACTCCTCTGTATCGCTGCAGGCATAACCGAACATCATGCCCTGGTCTCCGGCTCCCTGATCCTCGTTCACACGGTCCACGCCGCGATTGATGTCCGGGCTTTGCTCGTGAATGGCGCTTAGGATACCGCAGCTTTTGGCATCGAACATATATTCTGCCTTGTTATAGCCTATATGGTCTATCACGCGGCGCACAGTACTCTGAACGTCTACATACGCATCGCTTGTGATTTCACCACCCACAACCACCATACCGGTGCTGCAGAAAGTTTCACAGGCAACTTTGGAATTTTCATCCTGACGCAGGAATTCATCAAGAATTGCGTCGGAAATCTGGTCGGCCACTTTATCCGGGTGGCCCTCAGAGACAGACTCTGAAGTAAAAAGATAAGTTCTCATTTTTTAGCATTGTTTTTGGGTGGTTGCAAGCAGGCAAATCTGTCCACCTCGTATTGTCCGGCAAAGATAGCGCAAAAATGCGGATTTACAAAAGTTCACGGCTTAGAATCTGGCCGCCGATGAATTCACGCATGATGGATGTGCACGGGATGGCGTTTATGGCATCCACAGGCAGGGCATCAATATCGCTCATAAAGTCCAGAAGACGCTGTGCCTCTGCATATGCAGGTGAATCGGGGCCGATGTTCTTCAGAACCGGGGTAACATAGTGCTTAAGCAGCGGAATCTCGAACTGCATGGTGCTGTTGAATACCATATCGGCATTGGTCTGGAATGGGAAAATGTATTTCTGCTCTCCGTCACGCACGCTTGGCCAGCGCAGTATGGTCTGTTCCGGGCTGATGCCACGGGTGCGCATGTCGCGTACCATACGCCTCAGAAGCCTGTTGTCCGTGGTGTGAATGTTCGGGTTATCCCTCGAAATGCTGGAAACATCCGATACGTATATATGGAATTTCTTCTCCATGGGAATATCCGGAGTAAGGGCAGGATTCAAGGCGTGTATGCCTTCCAGGATAAGGATATCGTTAGGCTCCATCTTCATCATCTTGCCCTCGAATTT
The DNA here is from genome assembly GCA_024401715.1 of Bacteroidales bacterium. Classification (GTDB taxonomy): domain Bacteria; phylum Bacteroidota; class Bacteroidia; order Bacteroidales; family UBA932; genus Cryptobacteroides. Next base: position 36,171 of record JAKSKO010000003.1, on the reverse strand, counting down.
CTTCACGCCCTCCTTGAAATCGAAACGTGGAAGCTCCACTTCGCGGCCGGCGAGAAGCTCTGTAAGCTGCCTGTTCAGAAGTTCCACATCCATGGCCTCCAGGCACTCATAGTCACGTTCGCCGTTTGGAAGCAGCGGGGTCTCCTCCCTGTTCTTGAAATAGTTGTCCAGCTCTATAGTACGCGGATTAAGGCCGTGAACCTTGCACTGCAGGGCAATGCGCAGCGATGTACTGGTCTTTCCGCTGCTGCTTGGGCCCGCCAGCAGAATCATCTTCACGTCTCCGCGTTCCTTTATGCGGTAGGATATGGTGCTGCAACGGTTCTCGTGCCTTGCCTCGCACAAATTCACCATCTGCACGGCACGGCCGCTGCGTATGATCTGGTTGATATCGCTGAAATCCCTGATACCGATGTGGCGGCACCATTTCTCGTCGTGTGCTATTAGATACTCAAGACTGTTTTTGTTCACTTCGTTTCCGTTCATGACAGTTCCTCCTTAAGATATTTTCCTGTTACGCTGGCAGGGTCTTCCGCCAGCTGTTCCGGCGTACCCTTTGCAACAATCAGGCCGCCGCCCTTTCCTCCCTCGGGACCCATGTCAAAGATATAGTCCACGCTTTTCAGGATATCCAGGTTATGTTCTATGATTATCACCGTATTGCCTGCATCCACAAGGCTTTGCAGGGCATCCAGCAGCACTTTTATGTCTTCGAAGTGCAGGCCGGTGGTGGGTTCGTCCAGTATGTAGAGGGTTTTGCCCGTGCCCTTCTTTCCCAGTTCGGCCGCAAGCTTCATCCTCTGGCTTTCTCCGCCGGACAGGGTTACACTGCTCTGGCCCAGCTGCACATATCCCAGACCCACATCCAGCAGGGCCTTCAGCTTGCCGGCGATGGAAGGGACGGCCTGGAAGAATTCGTAGGCCTGTTCTATGGTCATATCCAGCACCTCGCCTATGTTGCGGCCCTTGTAGCGCACGGCCAGGGTATCTTCCTTGTAGCGGCGTCCGCGGCATTCCGGGCACACCACATTCACCGATGGCAGGAAATTCATCTGGATTACCTGTATGCCGGCGCCCTTGCATTCTTCGCAGCGGCCTCCGCTCACATTGAAGCTGAAGCGTCCGGCCTTGAAGCCCCTTATCTTGGCGTCCGGGGTGGCGGCGAACAGTTCCCTGATGTCGCCGAAGACATCGGTGAAGGTTGCAGGGTTGCTGCGCGGAGTTCGGCCGATAGGGCTCTGGTCCACCTCAATCACCTTGTCTATATTTTCCAGGCCGGTGACCTCTGCGTATGGCAGCGGATGCAGCTTGGCGCGGAAGTAGTGGTTCTTGAGTATGGGCATGAGGGTGTCGTCTATCAGAGAGCTTTTTCCACTGCCCGATACTCCGGCAATTCCAATGAGGCAGCCCAGCGGGAAGTCTATGTCCACGTTCTTCAGGTTGTTTCCGCAGCAGCCCCTCAATCCCAGCGTAAGCCCGTTACCCTTGCGCCTCTCCTTGGGGATTTCTATTTTCTTTCTGCCAGTTAGATAGTCTAATGTAGTAGAGACATGTCTATCTGACGTTGTTACAGGACCGGAATAGCAGATCTCGCCGCCATTGATACCGGCACCGGGGCCTATATCTATCAGCCAGTCGGCAGCAAGCATGGTCTGGGCATCGTGCTCCACCACCATAACGCTGTTGCCCTGGTCACGCAGCTCCAGCAGCGAATTTATAAGCTTCACATTATCGCGCGGGTGCAGGCCTATGCTTGGCTCGTCAAGGATATACAACACATTCACAAGACGGGAACCAATCTGCGTGGCCAGCCTTATCCTCTGGCTTTCACCGCCGGAAAGCGTGGCCGTAGGCCTGTCCAGAGTGAGGTAATCCAGGCCCACATCAAGCAGGAAGCCGCTGCGGTCCCTCAGTTCCTTTATGATATCGCGCGCAATGTTGCCCGCCCTTTCATCCAATTTCTCCGGCAAAGAGCAAATCCAGCTGTGAAGATCCGAAATCTCCATTGCGGCAACCTCGGAAATGGTTTTGCCGTCAATGCGGAAATATTCCGCCTCCGGACGCAGACGTGTTCCCTTGCATACGGGGCACACTATCTTCTCCTCTATATCGTCCACAACTCCGTCCCAGCACACAAGCTGCGACGCAAAGCCATCCCCGCCTATGCGGAAAAGCTCGTCGCTGCCGTACACCAGCAGGGAAATAACCTCGTCCGGCAGAGTGGAAACCGGGTCATATATGGAAAAATCATATTTACGCGCAATGGCGTGGATAATCTCGAATTTCTTGTTGCCGCGCACCGCACCCAGCGGAACTATCGCACCATCGGCAATACTGCGCTCCCTGTCCGGGATAATGGCATCCATATCCACATTCACAACACTTCCAAGTCCCTTGCAATGCGGGCAATAGCCCTGCGGAGAGTTGAAGGAGAAGCTGTGTGGCGCAGGTTCGGCTATGGAAAAACCGGTATCGGCACAAACCAGATGCTTGGAATAATGCTTCAGCTGGCCCTCAGCGCCCTGCGCGCCGCTTTCCAGGATTGCTATGCTTCCCTTGCCGTAGTTAAGCGCGGTTGCAACTGAATCCCTCAGGCGCTTCATATCGCTGTCCGACGGTTTCAGCTTATCCACCACCAGCTCTATGAAATGCGTTTTGTATCGGTCCAGAGGCCCCACAGCGGCAAGGTCCTTGATCTCACCGTTGATGCGGACCTCGTTGAAGCCGCGCCTGCGCATATTGTCGAAAAGGTCCTTGTAGTTACCCTTTCGGCCCGAAACCAGAGGCGCCAGCAGATAACAGCGCTTGCCGGCATAATTCTCCAGAAGCAGGGAAATTATCTGCTCGTCCGTATAGCGCACCATGGCCTTGCCGGTGGCCGGGGAATATGCGGTTGAAGCGCGGGCATACAGGAGTCTGAGGAAATCATACACCTCCGTGATCGTGCCCACAGTGGAGCGCGGATTGTTGCCCGTGGTTTTCTGCTCTATGGCGATGATGGGGCTGAGGCCCGTGATGCTTTCCACCTGCGGCTTCTCCATTATGCCCATGAAGTGCTTGGCATAGGTGGAGAGGGTGTCCATATAGCGGCGCTGTCCCTCGGCATAAAGCGTATCGAAGGCAAGGGTGGATTTTCCGCTGCCCGAAAGGCCGGTTACAACAACGAACTTACCCCTGGGAATATCCAGAGATATGTTTTTTAGGTTATGGGATTTGGCACCCCTTATCTTTATTTCGTCCTTGTGCGAAGCCATTTCAGTCCTGATATCCAAGTTCTCCGAATTCGTCGTTGATGAACGGGTTCATAAGGCGTTCCCTGCCTATGGATGTTGCGGGGCCATGGCCGGGATACACGTCAATCTCCCCGTCCAGGGCCATAAGGGTGTTCTTCAAAGAGGCCTTCAGCTGTTCCAGCGACGCCCACTTGTTGTCTGTCCTGCCTATGCTTCCGTTGAAAAGGGTGTCTCCGGTGAAAATCATATTCTCGTTCTCCAGCCAGTAGCACACGCCGCCCATGGAATGGCCCGGGGTAGCCAGAACCCTTATTGCGCCGCCATCGAAATTCAGAAGATCTCCATCCTCAACAGTCTGATATTCAAACGCTTCCGCATTCGGGAGGCCAGCGTCTACAAGCATCAGGTTGAACTCCTTCACCGATGCTTCCTCGGCCTTGTGCATCATAACGGGGATGCCCAGCTCACGTGAAAGGAAGGCCGCGCCGTAGATATGGTCCAGATGGCCGTGGGTGAGCAACACCATCCTGGGCTTGAGACCCCGCCCGCTTATGAAATTCAGAATGCTGTTTCTTTCGTCCCGGCTTTCACAGCCCGGATCTATTATTGCGGCATTCCCGTTTGCCCCCCATATAACGTAACAGTTCTCCTGAAAGAGATTGAATATGAATTTCTGTATCTGAACCATCATTTTTCATACCTTAAATTATACAAAAATACAAAAAGAGTTTTAATTTTGTATTTCAACATAAAACTTAGTTCTGTATGCACATCGCAATTGCCGGAAACATAGGTAGTGGCAAGACCACTCTCACAAAGATGCTGGCCGCACATTACGGCTGGACCCCGAAATTCGAGCCCGTTGATTTCAACCCGTATCTGTCCGATTTCTATGATGATATGGAGCGCTGGAGCTTCAACCTGCAGATTTACTTCCTGAACAAGAGGTTCAAGGACGTGGTTGACATCAAGAAGCAGGATGGCATCGTTATCCAGGACAGGACTATTTACGAGGATGCCCGCATTTTCGCACCAAACCTCCGGGACATGGGCCTGATGTCCACCCGCGACTTCGAGAACTACAACGACCTGTTCGATCTCATGATGAGCCTTGTGGGCTCTCCGGACCTGCTCATCTACCTTCGTTCTTCCATTCCCAACCTAATTTCCCAGATTCAGAAACGCGGCCGTGAATACGAGAAGAGCATACGCATAGACTATATCACCGGCCTTAACGAGAAATACGAGAACTGGATAAGCAGCTACAAAGACAACCTTCTTATCCTGGATGTGGACCGCATCAAATTCGAGAACAATCCGGAATTCTTCCGCGAGGTGACAGACAAGATAGACGCCAAACTCTTCGGTCTTTTCCCCGATGAGAAATAAAAAAAAAGAGGATGAAGAAATTCACCCTCTTTTTTATTTGAATGCTGCTGGAAACTAGATCAGGGCCTTGCCTGTCATAGCCTCCGGCTGCGGGATGCCCATCAGTTTCAGGATAGTTGGTGCAACGTCACAGAGGGCGCCGTCCTTAACCTCGGTTGCATCGGCATTCACAACGATGAAAGGTACGATATTCAGAGAGTGTGCGGTGTTAGGGGTGCCGTCCTCGTTCACTGCGTAATCGGCATTGCCGTGGTCTGCAGTTACAAGGATTGCGTAATCCTGGGCGATGGCTGCGGTAACAACCTCCTTCACGCACTCGTCAACAGCCTTCACGGCCTTGCAGATTGCATCGTATACGCCTGTGTGGCCCACCATGTCGCCGTTGGCGAAGTTAAGGATGATAAGATCCTCCTTGCCCTCGTTGATTGCAGCAACAAGTTTGTCCTTAACCTCGTATGCGCTCATCTCCGGCTGAAGGTCATATGTTGCAACCTTTGGAGAGTTCACAAGGATACGATCCTCGTTCTGGAACTGCTGCTCGCGGCCGCCGTTGAAGAAGAAGGTAACGTGTGCGTATTTCTCTGTCTCTGCAATGCGCAGCTGACGCTTGCCGGCCTCGGAAACAATCTGGCCAAGGGTCTGCTCCACGTTGTCCTTAGGGAAGAGGATGTGAACATCCTTGAAAGAAGCGTCGTACGGAGTGAGACAGCAGTAGTAGAGAGGCATCTTGCTCATGCCGAACTCCGGCTGATCCTCCTGAGTGAGCACTGCAGTGATCTCGCGCGCACGGTCGTTGCGGAAGTTGAAGAAAATTACAACGTCGTTTGGCTGAATTGTAGTGAGAGGTGCACCGTCCTCGCCGCAGATGCATACAGGTTTGATGAACTCGTCTGTTACACCCTCGTCATATGAAGCCTGGATAGCCTCTGTTGCAGATGTCGCTTTTGCGCCCTCGCCTTTTACAAGCATGTCATAGGCAAGTTTCACACGCTCCCAGCGTTTGTCGCGGTCCATTGCATAATAGCGGCCGCAAACTGTTGCAACCTTGCCTGTGGTCTTTGCCATCTCTGCCTCCAGATCGGCCACAAAACCTTTGCCGCTCTTAGGGTCGCAGTCTCGGCCGTCCATGAAACAGTGTACGAAAACTTTCTCCAGACCGCAGTTCTTTGCCTCGGCAAGAAACTCGTATACATGTGCGAGAGAAGAGTGGACGCCACCCATGGAAGCAAGGCCCATAAGGTGAACCTGGCAACCAGTCTTTGCGGCGTACTCGTATGCAGCCTTGATTTCAGGGTTCTGGAGCAGGGCATGGTTGCGGCATGCCATATTAATCTTTACAAGATCCTGATATACAACGCGGCCGGCACCAAGGTTGAGGTGGCCCACCTCGCTGTTACCCATCTGTCCGTCTGGCAGACCAACGTACTCGCCGCAGGCCTGCAGATGAGAGAACGGATATTTTGCACGCAGGCTGTCGATGAACGGCTGGCCCTGTGTATAGATTGCATTTGAATGGTCTTTACGGCCTTCTCCCCAGCCGTCAAGAATCATAAGAAGTACTTTTTTTGCCATAATATGTATTTGTATTTTCTAACTATTTAAGACCGCGGCCCCTCAGCATTGCATCAGGGTTAGGTTCGCGGCCCACAAAGCTCTTGTAGAGAGTCATAGGCTCTTCGCTGCCGCCTTTCTCCAAGAAGGTCTCCTTGAACTTGCGTGCAAGCTCCAGGTTCCAAGGGCCGCCGACGGAATTCTGGAACACACTGAATGCGTCCTTGTCCAGAACCTCGGCCCACAGATAGCCATAATAGCCTGCGCTGTAGCCGCTGCTGAAGATATGGTTGAAATAGGTTGTGCGGTAGCGTGGAATAATCTCCGAGATTAGGCCCATTTCGTCGCATGCATAGTTCTCAAACTCGTCCACCCATGCGGAAGGGTCGTCGAAAGCCTCGGCAGGAATCTCTGCAAGCTCGTGCCATTTCATGTCCAGGATGGCTGCTGCGGCAAGCTCTGTGGTCATGAAACCCTGGTTAGCCTGCAGTGCGCGTATCACCTTCTGCACAAGTTCCTCCGGAATAACCTGTCCGTCGTCATTTACGGCATATTGTGCAAGAAGCTCCGGCTGGAAAGCCCAGTTTTCGTTGAACTGGCTGAACATCTCCACGAAGTCCCTTGTTACGTTGGTGCCGCTTACAGAAGGATAGTGGCACTGGCTAAGCAGGCCGTGAAGTGCGTGGCCGAACTCGTGGAATGCTGTCTGCACATCATCTGCGGAAAGATATTCAGGAAGGTTGCCCACGTTGCAGATGATAGGGCGCACGTTGTTGCCTTGCGCATCATAGCTCTGCTCACGGATATTGTTCATCCACGCGCCGCCGCGTTTTGAAGAGCGAGGATGCCAGTCTGTGGTATAGATGCCTATGAGGCTGCCGTCGTCATATGTGAGTTTGTAGGTCTTCACACAGCTCTTGTTGTAGGCAGGAACGCCCTCAAGAAGCTCTGCATTAACTCCGTAAAGGGTCTTTGCACAGGCGAAGAGACCTTTCTCCACGTTGGAGATGTGGAAGTACGGACGGGTGAGCTCGTCGTCCAGATTATATTTTGCCTGACGCAGCTTCTCTGCGTAATAGAACCAGTCCCAAGGCATAATCTTGCGGCCTGCAATTGCCTCCATCTCTGCAAGTTCCTGCTTTGCGCACACCACTGCGGTATTCATGATGTCGCCAAGGAATTTGTCCACTGTGGCAGGGGTGCCGGCCATCTTGTTTGATAGCTGATAATCGGCGAAAGTCTTGTAGCCCAAGATGTTAGCCTTGCGGATACGCAGGGAGAGGACCTCCAGCAGAAGTTCGCAGTTATCGTTCTCGTTGCCGTTGTGGCCGCGCATGCTGTAGGCCTCGAAATACTGGCGACGCAGGTCCTCATCTTCTGTGGTTGTCATTTTCTCCACATATTCCGATACACTGAAGCCGAACTTAGCCTTGAAAGCGTTGCTTTCGGCAAGTATGTTATTGCCTATCTTCTGGGTTTTCTGTGCAAGAAGGGTGTTTATCTCGCGAAGCTCGTTCTGGTCCTCCTCGCCAAGGCCTATGCCCTCGCGCTGGAATGCATCATAGTGTTTCTTAAGCACAACCTGCTGCTCCCTTGTGAGACCGCTCTGGTCTGCATTATATACGGCAGCAACCCTCTCGTACAGGGCTTTGTTGAAAGAGATGTTGTCTGAATGCGCGCTAAGAAGCGGAATAGCCTCTTCCTGTGCTGCGTCCAGGGCATCGCTACGGTCTGTCTCGCTTACATTGAACATCACACCCTGCACCCTTGAAAGAAGGCTTCCCGAAAGCTCCAGGGCTGCAATTGTGTTCTCAAAATCAGGAGCCTCAGTACAGCCGGTGATGGCGGCAATCTCGGCCTCCTGCTGTTTGATACCCTCCTTGATTGCCGGAAGATAGTCTTTTACCTTGATCTGGTCGTATGGCGGAATACCGTATGGGGTATCCCACTCCGTGAAAAATGGATTCTGGTGACAAGCTGTCATAGCCAATGCAAACGAAAGAAATGAAAGAATCTTTTTCATATGATTGTTCAGGTTCTAATTTAATTGTTCCACCAGAATTGATTGGTCTTAGGGTCCTCGGCCTCCACTTTGGCCGCATCTTCCTTACCTATGACAGACTCCAGGTTAGGGAAGAAATCCATTCCCAACTTCGCTTCAAGCTCGTCTATGGACATAGCGTACGGTGTGAAGTCGGTCTCCATGCTGTAATTCCTGTGCTCGAAATAGAACGCACTGCCGATGTACTGAGGGGTATTGGCGTCACTCTTGCTGTAGCGCAGAAGGGCTTTGTAGAATCCCACCGGCACGGTTACCTGCTTGCCATCGTTATCCTTCACGAATGTTTTGCTTCCAGCAACTACAGAACCGGTAACAACATACATGGTATCGGTATGGGCATACGACCTTGACCAATCACGTACTTTGTCCTCCAGGGTTGACCATACACCACTATTGAACTCTTTCTGCTTCAGCATAGGGGCCATGTTTGAGTAGTAGAAGGTCTGGCTATTCATGTGAGTGCTCACAAGGCGGTCTGCCGAAGCAATCTGGTGACCGCGTTCGTAACCGTTTGCAAAGAAGTCACCGCTCTTGTTGAGATTAGGCTGTTTGTCCTTGTCTATGAATGGGTCATAGCCCCACAGGTCTGTACGACCGGATACTTTTTTCATGTAGTAGTCGCACTGAGGATATGCCACCCACAGGGCCACAAGTGCTTTTGGATCGTTCAGCAGCGAGAAGTTTCTCACATACCCGTTATCTTCCAGTGAAGTGTGTATTACAAAATTGCTTTTATCCTCCACCTTAGGGAGCTCCATCCATGCAGGAACTGTTGTATATGTGCTGCCGTTATCCTTGGGATCACGGAAGACATTAACACTCTTTATTTCCCATTTGTACGAAGACTCAACAGTGCTTTTGTATGCAAAGGCAAACTGGACCTTCCTGCCACAGAATTCCTTGAGGTCTATGTCTCCTGAATCCACATAAGTCCAGTTGCTGCCAGATGGCATCACAGGGATGGCAAGTTCTTTCCATGTCTTGCCGCCGTCGGTGCTGGACATGAGCTTGAGGTAATCTGTGAGCGCGCCAGCTCCCATATTGGCTGCGTGGTTGAAGTTCATGAATGCATATTTGTAACCTTCAAGATCAACCTCAGGAGAGATGAGCCAGCCTTCAGTCTCGTAGTTCTGTTTGTACTGATCGTTGTAGCCCGATGCCACAGCACCATACTGATTGCTGTTTGTCCATACCTGTGCAATCTCTGAAGGATGAACTTTATCTTCTACAGTGAAATCTCCGAAACCCTTTGTGAAATCGATAGAGTAGATTTCGTTAGGAAGCGGTCTGCTTGCACCCTCCTGGCTGATGGCCAGAACTGCGTTCTTTTTGCCGTTGGTGAAAGTCACCGAACCGTTTCTAGGGGTGTCTGCCACTGTATTCTCCCCAACGCTCACCTTAACCGTAGAGCTGTATTTGCTCTCTGTTACATCCAGCGTAATCCATGCACCGCTGGTGGCGCTTACGTGCCATCCGCCTGGCGAAATTACTGAAACTGTGCTTTCTCCACCTTCGGCTGCAAAAGCCAAAGTCTCGGGATTTACAGAGATGGATTCGGTCACAACAGGGGTCTTCTTGCAAGAAGCGAAACCCAGCGTGAAAGCAGCCGCGAACATGGCTGCAGCGATAGATTTAATATTCATAAAATTTGTAATTTATATTCTTACTACAAACTACAAAAATAATGAATTTACTTGGAATTACGAACAGAAAATTCGCAACCGCAATACAATTGGTTATAAAAATTTTTCTCCCGGATAAGCTGGTTTCTCCTCTCCTGCAGTCCGCCCTTTCTCCAATTGCGGTCCCACCACTCAAGAGCGGGCACGGCGCTCTGCCCGGGATGGGCATCGGAATACTCTGCAAGGGCCTTTTCCACGGACCATCGGCCGGCAGCGTTAATCTGGTCCAGGCTTTTCCATCGGGAAGATGCCAGGGTTGTGCTAAGGGTGTCAAAGCCGTTGTCCAAAGCATAGCGGGCTGCACGCAGAAGGCGGTATTTGAAGCATTCCATGCAGCGCGACCCCCTCTCCGGCTGGTCCTCACGTCCAAGCGCGCAGTTCTGCAGCCAGGCTTCATGGTCGTAGTCCGCATCCACAATCTCCAGAGAGCATTCTGCGGCATAGCGGCTGCATTCGTTCTTGCGTATCAGATATTCTTCGTAGGGATAAATGTTCGGATTACAGTAATAGATGACAGGCTGCACCCCTTCTTTCAGCAGGGTTTCTATGATAGCGCTGCTGCATGGCGCACAGCAGGTGTGAAGCAGGAGTCTCATCTACAGAGCAGAGTTAAAAGAATTACAGAAGCGCGGTAAACAGATTGAAGGTGGCAAAGGCCATCACCCAGGCCACCAGAATGTTGGTGATGCAACTTATGAAAGGCCATTTCCATCCTCCCGTGGCATTCCTTATCGCAAAGAAAGTTCCTATGCATGGGAAATAAAGCAACACGAATACCAGAAAGGCAAGGGCGCCGGCGGTGCTGTGGGCGGCAACAAGTGCGCCCTGTATGCCGGCGTGTGTTGGCTCATCGATATCGGCATTGTTTGCACTGTCCCCGTACATCACACCCAAAGTACTAACTATCAGCTCTTTGGCGCCCACACCGGCAACTATTGCAACGCCGTCCCTCCAGTTAAGGCCTATAGGCTGCAGCACAGGATCCATGGCCCTTCCCATCATGCCGATGAAGGACTGTTCCTTCTGCTGTACGGCGCTTGCCCCCTGCTCTGCCCTCGGGAAATATCCGGCAATCCAAAGCGCAACGGAAAATATCAGGATAGGGCCGGCCAGCTTTTGAAGATATTCCCTGGCCTGGCTCCAGGTATTACCCAGAACATATTTCATGTCCGGCGCTGTATAGGGCCTTATATCCACGTTGTCGTGTTCCGATTTTCCGGGTATCACAAAAGACAGTATCTTGGCCGCACATATGGCCAGGAGCATGCCCAGGCAGTATATTCCCATCAGCACAACAGGCCCTTTCTGCGGGAAGAAGGCGGCCACGAAAAGAAGATATACGGGCAGGCGTCCGCTGCAGGACATGAACGGTATCACCAATATTGTTATTAGCCTGTTCTTGGGATTCTGGATATCCTTCGTGGCCATTATCGCCGGCACATTACAGCCGAAGCCCATTATCATGGGAATGAAACTTTTGCCGTGAAGGCCCATTCCGTGCATCACCTTGTCCATGATGAAAGCGGCACGGCCCATATAGCCGGTGCTTTCCATCACCGAGAGAAGCAGATACAGGATTATGATGTTGGGCAGGAACACCAGCACGCCGCCAACGCCGGCCAGTATGCCGTCCACCACAAGGGCGCGCAGCCACTCGGGCCTGAGGATGGCATTCAGCCACAGCGCCACGGCATCAACACCTGCCTGTATCCAGTCCATGGGGTACTGGCCCAGGAAAAAGGTGCACCAGAACACAAAATAGACTACGAGTATGAAAATGGGAAATGCCGTCCACGCATTGATTGTGAGGTGGTCCAGCCTGTGAAGCGTATTGCGGGTTGCTTTGTTCATCTATGCCTTTGAATTATAGGTAATACTGGGGTGATTGTGAAAGTTGTGCAACTTTCCGGCCCTGGCATTATTTCTTGCGCCGCAAAGATAGAAAAAAAGTTGTACCTTTGCAGCAATTATGTGGATTTATTTGTCAATCATATCGGCAGTACTGCTTGGCGTTTACGACTTTGCCAAGAAGCAGGCGGTTTCCAGGAATAGCGTAATGCGGGTGCTTTTCGTGTCCACTGCGCTAACGGCACTGCTACTTCTCCCCTGCTACGAAAAAGGCGGCACCACAGACTTTCTGATGATTGTGCCCAAGGTTATCCTGGTGGGCCTTTCGTGGATCAGCGGCCTGCAGGGCATGAAACTGCTGCCGCTCACAACATCCAGCACAATCAAGGCATCTCGCCCGGTTTTCGTGGTGCTCTTCAGCATAATCCTTTTTGGCGAAAGACTAAACGACGGGCAATGGGCCGGTGTTCTGCTATCCCTCTCGGCCCTGTGGCTGCTTGGGCGCAGCAGTCGCAAGGAAGGCATCATCTTCGGCAAGGACAAAGGCGTATGGTGGATGGTGATATCGGTTATTACCGGAGTTGCCAGTGCGCTGTACGACAAGCATATAATGCACGGACTCAGCCCTAATTTCGTCCAGAGCTGGAGCACGCTGGGCATAGCGCTCTTCTACGGCGTGATGTTGCTTTTCCAGGAGATGGGCAACAAGCAGAGCAGCCGTTTTGTATGGGACTGGAACATTGTGGCGGTATCCGTAAGCATCCTTCTGGCCGATATGGCGTATTTCCACGCGCTCAAGGACCCCGATGCCCTTCTCTCGATAGTCTCGCTGATGCGGCGCGGCTGTGCGATAGTGACTTTTGTGCTCAGCGTAATCATTCTCAAGGAAAAGAACGTCACCAGCAAGGCCATCGACCTCGGCCTTCTCATGACCGGCATGACCATCATGGCCTTCGCCTCATAGCCTAAGGAGTTTGGGGCGGCCCAATTAAGGTCGTATCCACAAAAACCGGCCTTTTCATGGACAGAAGCCCTTGAAACGCGTTCCATCCACACAGAGGGCCCTTTTTGTGGACACGACAGGCTTTCTGTACGCGCGCCGCGAGGAGAGCCTTTTCCCAGAGCTCCCCGCAGCGGCGCCGCGTAGCAGCCCGGCTTCGCTCCCTTTTACGTATTCGAGCTCACGAAGGAACGAAACAAATATCAAGAATGACAGATCACCATCCCTTATCTTATCGGGAAGAAAGAGGAAAAAGAGAATCAACAAAAGATTGCGGCAAAGCGGTAATCCTGGAAATCTGGGAATTACCGGCCCTGTAATCATAATGGAGTTTGCGGACCAGCTGAACCTTGGAGCTCTGATCCATATCCCTTACCGTATTTACCCCAAAGTCCTGTTTACACAATCTTGCTACCACAGAGTACAACTCGTTATCAGTGGCAAAGTTATCCTCCATCAATTCCAAGGCGATCTGGGAATACGCCTCTACGTTTTTGGTAAGAGCCGAAAGATATTGGTGGGCATTCCGGAACATCGCCATACCAAGATCTACATCGCAGAAAGATTCCGGCGCAATATACCGGTCGTCCACCACTATCCATTCATCGGGCCCGAATACGTCACGACTGCGAAAGATCTCACGTTTGATTCGTACCGGCAGATCACACAGACGATGCTGGACCCCGGCCCTGGGAGCATTGTAATACACATGCCCTGTTCCCCAGACGTATGAGAACGGTGTTACTGCTTTGTCTACAACATAGCCGTTTCTGTGTACATACGCTATCAGATTCCTCATATAGCCAAGGTCACTCACGCCAATAACCTTGCATGCCCACGCAGACAGCCCAACATGGCCTCCTTTTTTGGAGAACACATCAACCAGACGCTTTCTTAAAGTTTCAAAAAGAGACAAGACAGCATCATAGTCTCCGCCAATAACGGCATGAAGGTGATTATTCATCCACGTGAAAGCCAAAACCTTCAGGCCCGGATAAAGGGAGCAGGAAGAGGCAAACAAATTCATCCCCACAGCAAATTCACAATCATCGCGCAGGATAACCGGCATCTTTTCCGATGTCACCAGATGCCAGAATGGGCCTTCAGACAAGAAAAGCTTCTGGCAGATTTCCTCTCTTGATATTCTATACGCATTATTTTCCATCGGACAATATTAACAAGAATTGTCGCATCAGGAAACAGACGCCATACGATTTTGTATATTTTAGCGTCTTTTTGTTTATTTTGAGGGTTTTTGTTGATTTTCAGCATTATCGTATCCACAAAAACCGGCCTTTTCATGGATAGAAGCCCTTGAAACGCGTTCCATCCACACAGAGGGCCTTTTTTGTGGATACGAAAGGCTTTCATAGATGTGATGGCACGGCTCTCACCTCCTGGTCTTAGCCTCCTAACCCGCCTGGCGCCCAGCCTGGCGCTCAGCCTAGTGTTCAGCCTGGCGCCCATCTCCTAGTGGCGCCCATCTCCTAATGGCGTCCGGGGATCAGTTTTCCTTCCAGAGATAGATGCGGTCTCCGCGGCGTGGCTGATGGCCCTGTTCGTAAGGAACCGGGATGGATACAAGAGAGCCTTTGGCAACGCGGTCCACTGGTTTGAGGTCATAGCGTATCTCGCTAACCTTGAATTCGTTGACGCCTGATGTAGGACCTATGATAAGGACATCGTCCCCTACGGCAAGCTCTCCGCTCTCCACCAGAACTTCGGCAACGCCAAGCTTGCTGAACCAGTTGGTAATCTTGCCGCAGTTCACCTTTACGCGGGTTGCGGAAGAACCGTACACCGTGCTCCACTCCCCAAGTCTTGCGCCCTGGTAGTAGCCGTCCCAGAATCCGCGGTTGAACACCTCTGAAAGTTCGGCCTTCAAGCCGGCGGCGAATTCCGCGCTGTAGCTTCCGTCAAGGACAGCATCGGCAGCACGGCGGTAACAGCTGACCGTTCTCCATACGTATTCCGCACTGCGCGCACGTCCCTCTATCTTGAATACTGTTACGCCCGCGTCTATGATCTTGTCCATAAACTCTATGGTGCACAGGTCTTTCGGCGACATTATGTATTTGTTGTCCACCAGAAGCTCGTTGCCTGTTTCGCGGTCACGCACCTCATAGCCTCTGCGGCATATCTGGTAGCAGGAACCACGGTTGGCCGATGCCCCGTATTCGTGAAGCGAAAGATAGCACTTGCCGGAAATGGCCATGCACAGGGCTCCGTGGGCGAACATCTCTATGCGCACTGGCTCTCCTGCCGGGCCGCAGATGTTCTCCCTAAGTATGGTCTCATGGATTTCCTTCACCTGATGCAGGTTAAGCTCCCTGGCAAGGACAATCACATCGGCAAACTGGGCATAGAAGCGCAGGGCCTCAACATTGGAAATGCTTAGCTGGGTGGAAATGTGCACCTCCATCCCAATCTGGCGGCAGTACGCAATGGCTGCCATATCGGACGCAATTACAGCGGAAACACCAGCCTTTAGCGCCGCATCAAGGGTGTCTCTCATGGCCTGAAGATCCTCCTGATAAAGGACGATATTCAGGGTGAGATAGGTCTTGACCCCCTTTTCCCCGCAGATGCGACAGATTTCCGGGAGGTCCGCCATAGTGAAATTATTGGCCGAATGGGAGCGCATGTTAAGCTTCTCCACACCGAAATATACGCTGTTAGCCCCGGCCTGTATTGCTGCCGTAAGACATTCAAAATTGCCCGCAGGCGCCATTATCTCCAGTTTCTCCATGAGTACGAAGTATTATTTGGACCTGCCTACCAGCTTTGCGGCATAGCGGGCAAGGTACTCTTTTTTCAGGGAACTTACGGAAAGCTGCTCCACCTGTGCCATCGCCTCCCTGTAGTAGCGCTGGATCTCCTCCTTTGCCATGGCATCCACGCCCAGGCTGCGGTACAGCTGCGTCACATGGGCAATCTTTGCCGCATCGGCCTCCGGGCTGCCACTTGGCATGGCCATGGCCTTTTTCATTGCATCGGCGTCCAGTTCCATGGCACGAATCATCAGCCAGGTCTTCTTGTTGTTAAGGATGTCGCCGCCTATGGCCTTGCCGAAAACCTTCACATCCCCGAAGGTGTCCAGGTAATCGTCCTCTATCTGGAACGCAAGACCAAGATTGAAGCCGAAATTGAAAAGAAGGTCGCAATCACGCTCGGGGGCGCCTGCAACAAGCGCACCCAGCTTGGCGGATGTGGCAATAAGGATGGATGTCTTCAGGCCTATCATCTTTATGTAATCTTCCATAGGCACCTGCTGGAGGCTCTCAAAATCCATGTCGAACTGCTGTCCTTCGCATACGCCAACAGTCATGACATTGAAAAGCTTCAGGGCAGAAGGCAGTACATCGGGCCTAACAGAGGCCAGACGGCAATAGCTGTCCAGGCACATGACATCGCCGCTGAGAACCGCCGTATTCGCATCCCACTTCTTCCAGACGGTATCAACGCCGCGTCTGATAGGGGCGTTGTCCATGATATCATCGTGGATGAGGGTGAAGGAATGGAAGACTTCCAGCGCCGTTGCCGCGTCACAAACCCCGTCTGCAAAGGCGTCCTTGTACAGGGCATAGGCCGTGAGGCACAAACGCGGGCGTATCCTTTTTCCACCTATCGAAATCATATAGCGCAAGGGGTCGTACAGGCCCGATGGCTGGGCCGTGAACTGAATGTCACGGAACAGATCCTTTACCGTCTCCTCTATATTGGCTTCTGTAATCATAAAGCGAATCATTTAACACACAAAGATAACCAAAAAAGCAGAATTTAGCTTATCTTTGTTTCATGAAAGAGATTCAAGCCACAGTAGTGAAACATACGGGCAGCCATTACATGCTGGCCTGCCTGCCGTCGTGGAAACTTTTCCCCGCTGTGGTGCGCGGCAAGATACGCCTGCAGAAGTCCAAGGCCACAAACCCCATCGCCGTAGGAGACCACGTGCGCTGCCAGCTTCCCGATGGCTGTGAGACGGCCTCCCTTTCGGCCGATAATCCGGCAGTGATAACGGAGGTGATGCCGCGAAGCAACTATGTGATACGCAAAAGCACAAACCTCAGCCGTCAGGCACACGTAATCGCCGCAAACATAGACAGGGCCTTCATAGTGGTAACCCTGGCCTTCCCGGAGGTGAAGCTGCCATTCCTGGACAGGCTGCTTGTGACCTGCGAAGTGTACGGCGTGCCGGTTACCATAGTGCTTAACAAGGTGGATCTTCTGCGCCAGATTGAAGGCGCGCAGGAGTTCATAGACTCTTTCACGCAAATATACGAGGGTGCCGGCTATGAGATAATCCAGACCTGCGCGAAAACAGGCGAAGGAGTGGACAGGCTTCGCAGCTCCATGGCCGATGGGATAAACCTGCTTTCGGGCGTGTCGGGCGTGGGAAAATCATCCCTGATAAAGGCACTGGACCCTACTCTGGAGCCGAAAACCGGTGAAATATCAAGCGCCCACCTGCAGGGAAAGCACACCACCACCTTCTACGAGATGTACCAGCTTTCAAGCGGCGGATATATCATAGACACCCCGGGCATCAGAAGCTTCGGCCTGGTGGACCTGGAGCCGCACGAGGTTGCAAAATACTTCCCGGAAATGCTGCGCGTAGCTGACGACTGCCGTTTCACCCCATGCACCCACACCCACGAACCTTCCTGCGCCGTGAAACAGGCGGTGGACGACGGAGAGATAAGTGTGGAAAGATACAATTCCTATCTGGGCATGCTGGAGGAATACAACAAATACCGCTGACAGGCGTAACCTGAACCCGAAAATGAACTTCCCTCTCAATAAAGAGATTCTTAAGCTTGCCATCCCAAGCATTATCGCAAACATAACCGTGCCCATGGTGGGTATGGTGGCAATTGCCGTGGTGGGCCACATAGACAACGACAATCTATACAGCGCCGCAACCCTTATAGGCGGCATATCCATAGGCAGCACAATATTCAGCCTGCTGTATTGGAACTTCTCCTTCCTGAGGACAGGAACCGGAGGACTCACGGCCCAGGCATACGGACGCGGAGACACACGCGAATGCGCCAACCTTCTAACAAGGGCGGAGGCCATAGCGCTGGGGTCGGCCGCAGTGATTCTGCTCATCCAATATCTGCTGGTGAAAGGCGCTCTGATGCTGCTGGACGCCAGCCCGGAAGTGGAAATGCTGGCGGAAAGCTATTTTAACGTGCGGCTATGGGCCGCACCGGCCACCCTCAGCCTAATGGCAATAAAAGGCTGGTTCATAGGTATGCAGGACGGCGTAAGTCCAATGCTTACGGATGTAGTGGTAAACGGATTCTGCATTGCGGGCTGCATTCTGCTAAGCAGGGAGATGGGATTCATAGGAGTGGCCTACGCAACCCTGATAGCCCAGTATTGCGGTCTAGCCCTGGCGATATTCCTTATATTTTTCAGATACAGGCAGGTGTTCAGGGCCTACGGAGCCCGGGAGATGCGCGAGGCTTTCCGCGGAGGCCAGGTGCGCAAATTCTTCAGCACCAACGTGGATCTTTTCATCCGCAGCGTGTGCTTCATGGGCATCTACATAGGCTTCACCGCAATCTCCGCCACCTTCGGGGACCTCACCCTTGCAACAGCCACCATAATGATGGACCTGATGCTTCTGTTCTCCTATATCACCGATGGTTTCGCCTATGCCGGAGAGGCCATGGTGGGCAAATACATAGGCGCATCGGATTCCGTAAACATGAACAAGACAATACGATATGTATTCTACTGGAGCATGGGTATAGCCTCACTCTTCATGCTGGCCTACTGGCTGTGGGGAGATGTTATGCTGGGCTGGCTAACTTCCGATGCCGAAGTTCTGCAGCGCGGCATGCTGTACATCCCATGGCTGCTGCTTATGCCTATCGTGGGCTGCGCAGCCTTCACCTGGGACGGAGTGTATACCGGTGCCACACAGACAAAGAAACTGCGCAACTCCATGATATGGGCGGTTGGCAGTTTCATTGCAGTGTATTTCGCACTGGATATCTGGAATCCGGCTCACGACGGCACATTGGGCCTTCACCTTATGCTGGGCGCCTATTTCATTCACCTTGTTGTGAGAACGGTATACCTAAGTCTGAACTACCGTTCCGTAATCAGATTAGCGTAACAGCTTTTTGTGCTTGGGATTCTGGGCTTCTGAGCTTTGGGCTTGAGCTTCTGAGCTTTGGGCCTGTCGTATCCACAAAAAGGGCCCTCTGTGTGGATGGAACGCGTTTCAACGGGCTTCTATCCATGAAAAGGTCGGTTTTTGTGGATACGATGTGCAATCCGACATCGCGGAGACCCTTACGTACCTTGGTTAAGCATGGGCCCTAATCGGGCAGACCTAAATTAGGCCAGAGGGCTGGCAAGGCCGTAGCCCTGGAAGATGCTTTCTATGATCTTCTCTGTGTCGTACCACAGGCGGAACTTGTACACATGGTTCTGCACGCGGTCCGGAAGGTGCACAGGATGGCAGTTCTTGTTGAAGGTACCCGTCTGCTCTGCCTTGGCAGGATTCAGAAGCAGGTCTATGGCTGTGGAAGCGCCTTTTGCCGGAGTGTAGATCACCGGACGGAAGAAGGTGTCGCACAGCCAGTCCACCACCTTGTTATTCATCCTGATGATGTTTGTGGACACAATCCAAGGATCGCTGGCGTTCACTGTTATGCCCAGTTCCTTCACGCGTGAGGCAAGCTCCAGGGTGAAGAGGGTGATGGCAAGCTTTGTCTGGCCGTAAACAGAGAAGCGGTTGTAAGAGCCCTTGCAGCCCGCAGTGAAGAATTCCTCCAGAGGCAGACGGCCGAACTGGTACATAAGCGAGGCCATATTCACAATCCTGGTGCCCCTGCCCATCAAAGGCAGCAGCATGCGGGTTAGAAGATAAGGGCCAACATAGTTCACACTCACATTGTACTCCAGGCCATCGGTGGTAATCCTTCTCTCATCCTGAAGGGAACCGGCATTGTTCATAAGAAGGTCTATATGCTTTTTCTCCTGCACCAGGGCCGATGCGAATTCGGCAACTGTCCTGAGGTCTGCAAGATTTATGAACCTGGCGTCGAATTCCACGTCCGGGAACTCCTTCTTCAGTCTGGCACTGGCTTCATAGGCCCTGTCCATGTCATAGCAGGCCATTATGACGTCATAACCCTTTGCGGCAACGGCGCGGCAAATCTCGAAACCCATTCCGCTATTTGCACCTGTAACAACAGCCAGCATACTACCTTGCCTCCAATTTTGCTATTTCCTTCCTGATGCGCTTAGGAAGATGCTCGTCCAGATTGTTGCACTGGTGGCAGGCCATATCCACTGAATACATGCGGCCGATGCAGTAGTTGCTGTGCTTGCAACCGCTGTGGCAGTCTTTCTTGCCAGCCTGCTCGGCCTCCTTCATGTGGTTTACGAAAGCAGGGTCGCGCAGCACGGCGCGTGCAACCTGGCAGGCATCGAAGCCCAGATCCAGGACGTGGTCGAAATTCTCCCTGCGAACAAGGCCGCCCACATAGATGAGAGGCATCTTAAGCTCTTTGCGGAACTTCAGGGCATCCTCCAGGAAGAACTCCTCCTTGAAAGGAACGGTAGGGATAACTGCCCAGCCGCCAAGGCGCACGCCCCATTTCAGCCACCACTGCTTCATATAGTGGGTCATGGTGTAGATAGGCATGGATCCGCGCATCACATACATAGGGGCACGGCTCACAAAGCCGCCGCTCAGAACCAGGGCGTGAACACCCATGCTCTCCAGTTTCTTGGCAACCTGGATAAGCTCGTCGTAGTGCTGGCCGCTCTTGAAACCGTCATCGGTGTTCATCTTCACGATAACACCCATGTCGTCGCCTGCTGCCTTCAGCACTTCTTCCATAACCATCACCATGAAACGCATGCGGTTCTCAAGGCTGCCGCCGAACTCGTCGCGGCGGTGGTTTGTGTATGGGGAAAGGAACTGGCTTACGAGGTAGCCGTGGCCGCAGTGGATTTCCACGCAGTCGAAGCCAGCCTCACGCGCAAGATTCACAGCCTTGCCGAAATCAGCTGCAAGGGCAGGAAGTTCCTCCTTGCGAAGGCCGCGCACGAAGGTTGGGGAATAAAGGTTGAAGCCGCTGCTTGCGCCCACAGGGAGGCAGCCGCAAATGCTTTTGTGGCTCATGTTGCCGCAATGGCCCAGCTGGATGCTGGCCTTCGCGCCCTCGGCATGGATGCCGTCGGTAAGCTTTTTAAGCTCCGGAACAATCTCCGGACGCATCCACAGCTGGCTCTCAAAGGAGAGGCCGCTCTGGCAAACCGCAGCGTAGGCAACGGTTGTCATGCCTATACCTCCGCGTGCAACGGATGTATGATAGTCGTACAGCTTCTGTGAAGGCCTGTTTCCAGGGCACATACTCTCGAAGGCTGCTGAACGTATGGTTCTATTTCTAAGGGTTACCGGTCCTATTTTCACCGGTGTGAACAGTTTGGATTCCATAGTTAGAAGATAAATGGTATGATGCCTTTGCGGCGGCCAACTGCCTGGTCACCGAACTCGGCACGATATTTCTTGTTTATAGATTTTGCTCTCGGGGCCAGATTGGCGAAGGTCCACCATACGAAAAGCCAGGCTGCAGGGCTGCAGGATGCAATTGCAAGGCCTGTCCATTCCACAATCTCGCCGAAGTAGTTGCCGGAAGTCACATATTTGTACATGCCTTTCTGCGGCAGATAGTGTTTTGTGTCGCCCGGTTTGCGAAGATGGCGTATCACATAATCGGAATGCATGTTGATGGCCATGCCGGCAAAGAACACCAGTATTCCTATGATGGTGCAAGGTTTCAGAAGATATGCTGCGCCCATCTGATAGCTCTCAGGGGCGAAATGGAAGAAGCCGAAGTACAGAAGCACGGCATTCACGCAGTTGAACATCACGCCCATAAGCATTATCACCACAGGCATCCTGCTCTTACCCTTAATGAGGCAGGGGAAAACGAAGGAACGCTGGAAATAGTGCAGCAGATACATACCGCCGAAGACTGCGGCAGGCAGCTGCAGGCCTTTTCCATAATAAATCCACAGGCCCAGGAAGATGCAGAAGGCAGGAGCCTCCATAAGCACCCAGGCCACCCTGTTGGGCAAGGACAGGCCCCACTGCTTGCTTGCAAACATGCCGTAGCCGGCCTTCACAAAGAACAATGCCAGAAATACAAATACGGCAATCACTGCCATAATCTGCATCGCCAGCACAAAAGTTTCATAAGTCATTTACTCAAGTTTCGCAAGTATTAACTAATTGTTATTCAAAGCTTTGTGCATATCTTGCGAAACTTTTCCCCTACG
The DNA here is from genome assembly GCA_024401715.1 of Bacteroidales bacterium. Classification (GTDB taxonomy): domain Bacteria; phylum Bacteroidota; class Bacteroidia; order Bacteroidales; family UBA932; genus Cryptobacteroides. The sequence goes on along the minus strand of JAKSKO010000003.1, from coordinate 14,094 downwards.
CACAAACACTTCTACGTTACCTTTTCCCTAAATCCCTTTTCTCGGAAAAGGGACTTACTATCGACCTAAAGGTCTCTAAATATGGTTGTTTCGCAAATGCGAAACTTAAATCATTTATAAGGTCAGTTAAATTACAATTCTATTTCCACTGCTCCAGGGCCCTCTGAAGCTGGACGTCCGTACGCAGGCGCACCTGGATTGCAGCGGGCTGATAGTAGTATCTTGTTGCAATCTCCTCTTCCAGCACCGGCTGTATCACCTCCCTGTTACGCATAAGGGCATCCTTCTTCTCCATCTTCACAATCTTCTCCAGTGCAGAAAGGGCATCGGCGGCAGCCTCATAATCCCCATCCTTCTTAAGCTGTTTCACCAGAAGGTCGTAATAGGTTTCACTCTCGCTGCGTATGTCAAAGGCTTCCTTCGCACCCCACTCCACAAATTCCGCATAATCCTCATCGGAAAGGTGGAAATCCGCAACAGCAGGGATGGAAGCGTGCTTGCGCACATATTCTATAGGCCAGTTGTTGGTTAGTCCGCCGGCAACTGCGGCAAAACTAATCCTGTTCACCGCAGGGGCAGCCGCATCAATGTCCGGAGTTATGCCGCCTCCATCTTTCACTGTGCGACCCTTCGCGGTTTTGAACTCGTGTATCAGAGAATCCGGGATATTGCCAACGGAACCGTCCTCGGCTCTGTTGGAATAGTCTTTCGCCTGCACGCATCGGCCCGATGGGGTGTAATATTTGGACACGGTAACCTTAAGCTGGCCGTTGTAGGCTGTAGGGACTATGCGCTGCACAAGGCCCTTTCCATATGTTCTGCGGCCCGCAACAACTCCCCTGTCCAGATCCTGGATTGCGCCGCTTACGATTTCCGATGCCGATGCCGATCCCGAATCCACCAGCACCATAAGCGGGAGCCTGGTATCCAGAGGTTCCGTAGAGGTGTGATATTCCCTGGTACCGTCCGTTCCGCGTGAAGAAACCACAAGGGTACCCTTCGGAACAAAAAGAGAGACAATCTTTATGGCCTCGTCCATAAGTCCGCCGCCGTTTCCGCGCAGATCCAGCACAAGACGCTTCATGCCCTGCTTCTTCAGGCTTTCAACCGCATGACGCACATCATCGGACACGTTTTCCGTGAAGCCAGTCTGATAGATATAGCCGGTGACGCCGTCTTCCAGGATGCCGTAGTACTGGACATCCGGGAGATGAATCTTCTCCCTCACAATCCTGTATTCCACAATTTCGCCGCTGCGCACCTTCTTAACCTTGAAAACAACTTCGGTGCCGGCCTTGCCCTTCATCCTGGAGCTGGCCTCACTTGCATCCAGCCCGATGGAGGTCTGGCCGTCTATCTCCATTATCTCATCGCCGCACTGCAGGCCTGAACGTGCTGCCGGAGAATCGGCATAAGGCTCATTTATAATTACATAACTGTCTTTCTGGGGCTTGTAGATGATGGCACCTATACCGCCATAGGTGTTGGAAATCATCATCTCGAAATCTTCCTGCTGGCTTTCCGGAACAAAAACCGTGTATGGGTCCAGTTCCTGCAGCATGGCATTGATGGAAGCGGTGAACATCTTCTCCGAAGGGAGAGAATCCACATAGAAACGGCTGAGGTGGCGCACGATACTGTTCTGTATCTCTGTCCACTTGCCAAGATTGAAATTACTGCTCTGTGCACTTGCCGAAAGGCAGAGGCATACTGCAATTATTGAAAGAATGCTCTTTTTCATATATTTCTGTCATTTGAGGAAAGGAACTTGAACATCCTTTCCAAAGCCATGCCACGGTGGGAGATGAGGTTCTTCTCCAGCTCCGGCAGCTCCGCCATGCATTTGTCCGGATAGGCATCCGGCATGAAAACAGGGTCGAAACCGAAACCGGCATCACCGCACTTGGATTCACTTATGCGCCCCCTGCACTCCCCGTCAAAAAACAGGGCCTTTCCGGCCTCCACACCCTGCGGGGCATCATCTGCCGAAAGCACAAGGCTTATGCAGCATTGGAAAGACGCCTTGCGCTGCTGTGGCTGCACCGCTCCCCTTTCGCCAAGCTGGTGAAGGAGCTTGTCCATTCCGGATTCGAAATTGCGGTCGCAATACCTGGCGGTGTGAATGCCGGGAGCGCCGTCCAGGGCATCAACCTCCAGGCCTGAATCATCGGCAAAACAGCTGCGGCCGTATCTTTCCCATATCCACTGAGCCTTCTGCAAGGAATTTTCCCTGTATGTGGTGCCGGTTTCCGGGATATCGGCCTTTTCAGGCATGGGAAGCACCGTGATGCACACGCCGTACCTGCGGCCCAGCACATCGCATATCTGCTGCGCTTCTTTCAGCTTGCCTTTATTCTGTGTTGCAAATATCAGTTCCATAGCTGCGTAAAATATCAAACGCAATCTACAAATATACTCTTTTTTTTGATAACTTTGTAAAAGTGGTCCATACAGATGAAATAATAATACTTCACCACACTCTTTTCTCTGAAAAGTCTGTGATTCTGCACACGCTTTCCTCAACTTTCGGAAGGCGCAGTTTCATTGTGAAGAATGCAAGCAGGACCATGCCTTATTTCCAGCCCCTGAACATTCTGCGCTGCGATATTACGGAGAACCCCAAATCCAGCCTGTGGAGCGCGGGGGCATTCAGTGAAAGCTGCCCGATAATGGGCATACGCACTTCCATGGGCAAGAATGCCATATCCATGTTCATGGCCGAAGTGCTGCTGCGCGCCACACGTGAGGGCAACGACGAGCCCGGGCTCTACGAATGGTGCCGGCAGGAAATACACCTTCTGGATGCCTTGCAAAGCGATTATTCCAACTTTCACATACGTTTCCTGCTGGACTTTGCATCAGCCATGGGTTTCAGCCCGGAACTTGACAACCTGCTGCCTTTCCTGGACGATTCATCAACGGCGGTACAGCAGTTCCTGCAAGCGGATTTCGCCCAGTCCATGCTGATAAGAATAAGCGGAGACAGGCGCAACGACATCTGCTGCAAATTATTGAAATTCATGGAGTTCCACCTGGACGTGCCGCTAAAGATAAAAAGCCTTGCCGTGCTTGGAGAACTCTTCTAAAATCCCTATAAAATGAAAATATTCCTTATTGGTTTCCTATTGCAACTGAACAGCGTAATCGCCTCCGTGCAAGGCATGAACACAGGCGTTTTTGCCGGAGCAAGCTTTGGTGTATGCGCACAGTGGGAGAGCGGTGAAAACATAGTGGGCCTGGGCAAGAACCGCAAGCTTAATCCTGCCTCCACAATGAAGGCGGTGACAAGCGGAGCAGCCCTCATGCAACTGGGAGCCGGATACCGATGGGAAACAAATATCGTTTACACAGGCAGGATTTCCAAGGGAGTTCTTGACGGAGACCTGTACATCATTGGTGGCGGTGACCCCATGCTGGGCAGCAACGACGCCGACGCAGAACCCATAGACCAGACTTTCTGCCAATGGCTGAAGTTCCTGCAGGACAAGGGAGTGAAGGAGGTAAGCGGAGATATCGTGGGCGACGGATCATGGATTGAAGGCATGCGAGAGCACCCCAGCTGGAGCTATGACGACATTGGAACTTATTACGGCACCTGCGTAAGCGGCCTCAACTTCTACGAAAACATGCAGCAGTTTTCCGTAAACACGGTGGGAATAGAGCAGGGACAGCCCCCGGTGATAAGCCCTGCATACCCGGACACTCCGTGGATGGAATGGAGCTACGACTGCACAACCGGAGCGGAGGGCAGCGGCGACAGGCTGTATCTTTACACATCGGACCTGGGCACTCGCGGAGTAATGCGCGGAACCTACGGCGCAGGCAGGGATGGAAAGATATATTGCCGCAACAATTACCCCGAAAGAAGCCTAGCGCATGAATTCGGCAAATACCTGGAAAATAACGGCATACACGTGAAAGGTTCGGCCGTCGGCATTACGGATGCAAGGGACAGCCGCAGCGGAAAGAACGTTTCCGCGCAGCTTTTCGTGCTGGGCAGCACATACTCCCCCACCCTCGGCACCGTAATCTCACGCACCAACAAGGACAGCAACAACATGTACGCCGAGCTGCTCATGCGCACAATCGGTTACGAAACATGCGGCAGCACGGAGATCAAAGCATCGGCCAGCGCAATGGAAGGTGTCATTTCGGGGCGCGTAGGTCCCATCATCATACCCCAGGACATTATCATCAGCGATGGCTGCGGACTATCCACGCAAGACCGCCTGACACCGGAGTGGATGTGTGATTTCCTGCGCGACATGAAAAACAATTGCCCCGACTTTGACGTCTACCTGAACTCTCTTGTGAAATACAGCAGCCGCTGCTACCTCAAAACAGGTTCATTTACGGGTTGCAGATGTCTTTGCGGCTACATTCTGCCATCCAAGGCAGGAGGGAAGACCATTGTTTTTTCCATTATGGTGAACAATAGCGAAATGAGAGTGTCGGACATAGACAGGGAGGAGAAGAAGTTGCTGGACGAACTGGCCCGATTGAACTGATGCTGTTTGAAAAGCATCTGATTTTTCTTATTTTTGCGTAATATGGAAAACAAGAAACTCTTTCTCATAGACGGGCATTCGCTTATCTTCAGAATGTACTACGCCTTTCTGCGTCATCCGATGATAAACTCCAAGGGAACCGATGTGTCCATACTTTTCGGCTTCACCAAATATCTGCTGGAGCTTATGGAGAAAGAGCAGCCCAGCCACATGGCCGTGTGTTTCGACCCTCCCGGAAAGACTTTCCGCCACCAGATGTACCCCGAATACAAGGGCACGCGCAGCGCAACTCCGGAGCTGGTGATAGAGGCCCTGGACCCTCTTACAGAGATATGTAAGGCCCTGGGACTGCCGGTTCTCATGATTCCGGGCTTCGAGGGCGATGACGTTCTGGGAGCGATGGCCGTGCGCAGTGCCGCGGAAGGCTTCGACGTGTATATGGTTACCCCGGACAAGGATTTCGGCCAGCTGGTTTCAGACAGGATACGCCAGTTCAAACCGGGAAAGGCCGGAGGCGAGAACGAGATTCTGGGCCCGAAAGAGCTTTGCGAAAAGCTGGGAATAGACTCCCCTTGCCAGGTGATAGAGATGCTTACGCTTTGCGGCGATTCGGCCGACAATGTGCCGGGAGTGAACGGCGTGGGAGAGGTTGGTGCAGGCAAGCTGATACGCAAATACGGCACGGTGGAGAACATCTACGCCCACTTGGATGAGCTTAGCCCAAGACAGCAGCAGATGTTCCGCGACGCACAGGACCACATAGCCCTAAGCAAGCAGCTGGTAACAATAAAGACCGACATAGACCTTAGCGGCGTTACGGCCGATGACATGCTGCTGCGCAGCACTCACTCCCCGCGCGCGATGGAACTTTTCAACCATTATGAGTTCACATCTCTGAAGAAATACATTCACCTTGCCGATGGCGTGAAAGTGGAGGAGCAGAGCCCCGGCCGCAAGCTGGAATGGAAGCAGTGCGATGTGAAAAGCTTCTGCAATGCCGCAAAAAAGAGCGGGGCCTGTGCCGTCATGACAGATATCGAGGGCGAGGGCGTTTTCGCAAAGATTGACGGGATATGCGCCGCAACTTCTTCGGAAGGCGGAATACTGGTGTGCAGGGCAGGGGCGCAGGAGTTGCAGGACATCCTTGAGGATGGCGCCGTAAGCAAGTGCGGATACAATCTGAAGCTCTTGCACAGCCTGCTTTTCAACGCCGGGATCAAGCTGAACGGCTGCCTGAACGACATAGAGCTGATGCACTATCTTGTGAACCCCGAGAAGAGCCACAAGCTGGACATACTGGCACGCAGCTACCTGAATATAATAATGGAAGAGGAGCAGAAGGAGGAAGAGCCGGCGCCTATGCTTGGTCTTTTCGATGCCGTGGACGATGCCCCCCTTGCCGCAAAAGACCATTCGAAGGAAGTTGCAGCAATATTGCTGCTGGCAGATGAACTTCGCGCGGAGCTTCGCCGCCTGGACATGGAAAAACTGTTCCTGGAAGTGGAGGAACCGCTGCAGAGGGTGCTGGCAAAGATGGAGCGCGACGGCGTGAAGGTGGACCTTGTCCCGCTGCGCAGCTTTGCGAACGAACTGGCAGTGCAGGCCCGCGAGATTGAGGCCCGCGTGCGCGAGATGGCCGGCGAACCGGATTTGAACGTGGCCTCTCCGAAACAGGTGGGAACAATGCTTTACGAAAAGCTGCGCATAGACCCGAAGGTGAAGGCCAAGAAAGATGCGCGCAACTCCTACCCTACAGACGAGGAAACGCTAAGCAATTACGCCGAATCCTTCCCCATCATAAACGAGATTCTGGACTACAGGGCCGTGAAGAAGCTGCTGGGCACATACATAGAGCCTTTCGGCACATGGATTGCACCGCAGGACGGCCGCATACACACCACATTCAACCAGGCTCTTACCGCCACGGGACGTCTGTCATCGGCACGCCCTAACCTGCAGAACATCCCCATACGCACAGACAGGGGCAAAGAGATACGCAAGGCCTTTGTGGCCTCATCGCCGGACAAGGTTATAGTATCGGCCGATTACAGCCAGATAGAACTCAGGCTTATGGCGCATTTCTGCGGGGACCTTCACATGCAGGAGGCGTTCCGCGCAGGACAGGACGTACACGCAATGACTGCTGCGAAGATTTTCGACACAACGCTGGAAGAGGTTACGGACCACATGCGCCGCACTGCCAAAACCGCCAACTTCGGCATAATGTACGGCATATCGGCGTTCGGCCTGGCGCAAAGGCTAAGAATTCCGCGCGTGGCGGCGAAAAAAATCATAGAGGACTATTTCGCGGGTTTCCCTTCAATACAGCAGTGGATAGAGAAGACAAAGGCCGATGCTGCGGCATGCGGATATGTCCAGACCCTTTTCGGAAGAAGGAGATATCTGCCGGACATCAATTCACGCAATGTTAACGTGCGCGGCCTGGCAGAGCGAAACGCCATAAACGCCCCTATACAGGGCACCGCGGCGGATATCATAAAGATTGCCATGATACGCGTGGCCGCCCGCCTGGAGGAGCTGGGAATGGAGAGCAAGATGGTGCTGCAGATCCACGATGAGCTTGTGTTCGAGGCTCCGCGCACAGAGCTGGAGCAGCTTATGGGCGTTATCAGGCAGGAGATGGAGAACGTTCTGGAATTGTCTGTTCCGCTTACGGTAGAGGCCAATTACGGAGACAACTGGCTGGAGGCACATTAATATGAATTTGGGCGCACATACGGATTACGAGCTTTGCATGCTGGCCTCGCGCGGAGACCAGAAAGCCTTCCTTGTGCTGTATGACAGATACAAAAGCGGAGTGCAGCAACACGTAAGCACTTTCATATCGCAGCGCGAAGAGGCAGAGGATGTTGTGCTGGAGAGCTTCCAGAAGGCATTTTCGCAGATAGAAAGCTACAATCCGGAGTTCAGGTTCAGCACCTGGCTGTTCCGCATTGCGCGCAACACCGCCTTCGACCACATTGAAAGGTCCGGCAGGCAAAGCAGCAACATGCCCATGAACTCCATAGACGACGCGAACGCCGGCCTTGGCAACATCATAGCTTCCAGCGGAGATCCGGAGGCGGACGTGATACGCGGCCAGGAATACGCCAAGATGGTGGACGCCATAAACGGGCTTGGAGAGACATACCGCAAGGTGGCCCAGATGATATTCCTGGAAAACTACGGTTATCAGGAGGTGTCCGATGCAACGGGGCTGCCGCTGAACACCGTGAAGACAAGAGTTAAAAGAGCAAAAGAAAACCTTCTGCGAAAGCTGGAGGATATGGAGGAAGAACTATGACAATGCCGGATTTCACCCGGATGGTGGAGCTGTACCGTGAATGGAACGGAAAAATAAACGTCATCTCCCGCAAGGATATAGACAATGTGTATGAGCACCATATACTGCACTCGCTGTGCATAGCCTGTTATCTGGAAAAAGAGCGTCCGGAAGAATACGAATGCTGGGTGCAGGGAAAGACTGCCGATGGCAGACAGCTTAGCGTTCTGGATGTGGGCTGCGGCGGAGGTTTCCCGGGAATACCCCTTGCATTCATCTTCCCGAAGGTGCAGTTCACGCTTTGTGACTCCATAGGAAAGAAGGTGCTGGTGGCACGCGAGGTGGCCGATGCCCTTGGCCTGCAGAACGTATCCTGCGCACATTCAAGGGTGGAGGAACTGCCGGGAGAGTGGGACTATGTGGTGTCCCGTGCCGTAACATCCCTGGACAATTTCCTCCCATGGGTTTACGGCCGATACAGAAAGAGCATATTGTATCTGAAAGGCGGCGACATAAGCGCCGAATTGGAGGCCTGCTGGAAGAAATATGGCAACAAAATGCCTTCTGTGGAACAATGGAAGATAGAAAACGTGCTTAAAGACGATTACTACAAAGAAAAATTGGTAGTAAATTTGGCGAATTGCCAAAAATAAATTAAATTTGCAGTCCAATTTTGCAAAATAAAAGATAATAGATATGAAAAGAACATTCCAACCTTCACAGCGCAAACGCCGCAACAAACACGGCTTCCGCGAGAGAATGGCTTCTGCAAACGGTCGCAGGGTTTTGGCTTCTCGCCGTCGTCACGGCCGCAAGAAACTCACAGTTTCTTCAGAGGACAGATTCTAAAATGAGGGTTGACACAATGTCAACTCTTTTTTTTATTTTATATGGAAAGAATGATGACTAAGGCCCTGGAGCAGGCTGAACTGGCTCGTGCACAGGGAGAGGTTCCAATCGGCGCCGTCGTGGAATGTGGCGGACGCATCATTGCCACCGGGCACAACATGACAGAAACATTGTCGGACCCCACAGCCCACGCAGAGATGATTGCCCTCACCGCCGCCTGCGATGCCATCGGCGGAAAATATCTTAACGATTGCACCCTTTACGTCACAGTAGAGCCCTGCCCAATGTGCGCTGCTGCCCTGGCCTGGGCACAGCTGGGACGTCTTGTTTATGGCGCACCGGACCCGAAACGCGGTTTCACCCGGTTCAGAATGACAGATGACAACGGCGCAGCACAGGAGGGGAAGACTCTTCTGCATCCCAAAACCGTTGTGACAAGCGGAGTGATGCAGGAGCAGTGCGCCGCCCTCATGAAAGATTTCTTTGCTGAAAAAAGATAGTCTACCAGTTCTTGAAAGGATTCTGGATAAGCTGGGAATTGTAGTAGCGCGGGTCGTGTGACACCTCGCGGCCCAGCCACTGCGGCTTCTGGAATGTCTCCTGCTCGCTGCCCAGTTCAACTTCGGCAACAACCAGGCCCTGGTTGTCCCCATGGAACTCGTCAACCTCAAACAGATGGCCGTCGGGCATGTTCACAAGGTATCTTGTCTTGTCTATCAGGCCGGTGCAAAGTTGCAGCATCTGCTCTGCTTCATGGGCGGGAATTTCTTTTTCCCATTCGAAACGGCTTACCCCGTTGGTGGGGCCTTTCACGGTAAGATATCCCTTCTCCCCTTTCAGGCGCACGCGCACCGTACGGGCCTTGTCAAGATTCAGATAGCCCTGGGCAATGTGCACGCTGGAACTAGCCTCCTGCCTGTAGGGGTGCTGCAGGGCAAACTCTTCCGCAATAAGGAACTTCCTTTCAATCTCGGTTGCCATGGCCTCTATTTGCGTTTCTCTTTGAATTCCTTTATAGCGTCATTCATCATCTTCTGGAACTCGGCCTCCGAATACAGACGTGCGAAGGTGATGCTGCCGGCCACACGTCCCGCCTCTATATCACTCTGATAGTGGAATCCCACAATTACGCGGCTCTGCCCAAGCTCGTAGGCAACCTTCATTATTTCCGCAGTATGGTCCGGATCGATGGCTGTGAGGATAAGTCCTGCAAGCCATGAGGCATGGGTGTGACCGCTTGGATAGCTGGTATAATCCGTAGCGCTTTCTGAACCCGGCACGGCAGTTGGCTCGTTGAATTGCTGGTATGGGCGAACACGGGCAAAATGCTTCTTGGCACCTGCGCCGGCCTGCTGTTCTGTAAGGTGGGCCCTGCTAAGAAGCCTGTACAGATGAGGGAACTCTTCCGGAGTAAGATTGACGCCCATAACAGGAGAGAAGCGTTTCATGAAATAGCGGGCATTGATGCCGGCATCTTCAATGGCCTGCTGTCCCCTTTCGGTATTTCTTACCGACTTGCCCCACTGATACATTGCGCAATCATCCTGATAGCGGGTGCTGTTGTATGCAGGAGGTTCGGGCAGAACCATTTCCAGCTTCGGAGCCTCCCCGGAAGTATAGAACGGGGTGAATTTCTCTTTTGTAACGTCATTTTTCTGTGCCGATGCACTGAATGCCAGCACCAGCGTGAGTGAAGAAAGTAAAAGTCTTTTCATGATATCGCCCTTTATATTCAGTACTGCGGGCTGGGCAAATATACGCAATATTTTATTATATTTGTTAAAACAAACTTCATATGAAAAAGATCTTCATTCTGCTTTGTGCCATAACTGCCCTGCACTTTGGCAGCTTTGCCCAGGGGAACAGGGGCGGTGAGGGCGAATACAGCTTCACTAAAGACATCATTTACACATCCTACAGCGATGCCTACGCGCAGGAGCGCTGCCATCTGGACGTCTATGCTCCGAAGGATGCCAAGAACGCACCGGTTATGGTCTGGTTCCATGGCGGCGGACTTATTGGCGGCAACCGCTATGTTCCGGAAGAGATGAAGAACCAGGGTATTGTGGTGGTTTCCGTTAATTACCGTTTCATGAACGTTGCCACAATAGCAGACTGTATAGATGACGCCGCTGCAGCGGTTGCCTGGACCTTTGCAAACATCAGTGACTATGGCGGAGACCCCAGGCAGATTTACGTTTGCGGCCACTCCGCAGGCGGATATCTCACAAGCATGATAGGCCTGGAGAAGAAATGGCTGAAGAAATATGGTGTTGATGCCGATGACATAGCAGCCCTGATGCCTCTCCGCGGCCAGGCCATCACCCATTATGAGCTTCGCAAGCAGAAAGGCGGTCATCCGTTGAAACCGGGCATTGATGAATTCGCCCCTATCAGCCACATGCGTGCCGATTGCCCTCCTCTTTTCATAATGTCCGGAGACAGGGAACTGGAGCTTTACGGCCGATATGAAGAGCAGGCCTATTTCTGGAGGATGATGAAGCTTAACGGCCACAAGGAAGTGTATCTGTATGAGTTCCAGGGCTATGACCATGGTGCCATGCCTCATCCGGCCTTCCCTATCCTGGTAAGATATATCAAGGAGAAAGAGAAAGCTGCAAAGTAATAGGGCTTATATGAAGGAACTTGTATCCCAGATAAAGAGCATAATGCTTGCCGGGGGCAAAACCCTGGCAACTGCAGAAAGCTGCACGGGAGGAGGCATTGCCGCGGCAATCACCTCTGTAAGCGGGGCTTCGGAATTCTTCCAGGGAGGACTGGTTGCATATCAGAACAGCGTGAAGATAGAGCAGCTTGGCGTGCAGGCCGGGGATATAGAGCAATTTGACGTTGTAAGCTGCCAGGTGGCACAGCAGATGGTGCGCGGAGCGTGCAGGATGTTCGGCACGGACTATGCCCTGGCATCCACCGGCTATGCCCAGGGGGGATCGGACAAGGTTGCCGCCGGCACGATATGGATTGCCTGGGGCAGCGCGGACGAGGTTCATTCCCTGTGCCTCACAAAGGACCGCGGGCGCGAAGAGAATGTTAAAGTTGCCATAAACAGAGTCCTGGAAGAGTTTCTGGACTGGCTGCTGGCCCAATAGATTGTCATGGCAAAGAAAAAGACCAAGAAATCTGCAGGCGCCAATCTCACTCTGGTTTTTCTGGCTGCAATTCTGGCTTTGGTGTATTTCCTGTATCTGGAGCCGCGCCTAAGCACTCCCGAGCAGATTGAAGACAGCATGGAACTGCCGGCGCTGTCTTCAGATGATGTGATTCTGCAATATACCGCCTTCACGGTAAACTATAACTCTGCCAGACGCATACCCAATTGGGTGGCATACGAGCTGACGGCATCCGAGACCGACGGAGAAAGCACCAGGCAGGGAACCTTCACCATGGACAAGTCCTACAGCGGGGCGCAGGCCATGCGCGAAGACTACAGCAATTCCGGCTGGGACAAGGGGCACATGGCACCTGCTGCCGATATGAAATGGTCTCCAGATGCCATGCACGAGAGCTTCTACCTTACGAATGTATGTCCGCAGAATCCGGACCTGAACCGCAAGGACTGGCAGATGCTGGAGCGCAAATGCAGGGAATGGGCCAATAAATGGGAGAAGGTCCACATTGTTTGCGGGCCAATAATCAGGGACGGAAAGTATGGCACCATTGGAGAGCGCAAGGTTGTGATTCCCGATGCCTTCTTCAAGGTTGTCCTTGCCTATGACGGCCACGGTTACCGTTCCATCGGCTTTGTGATGGACAATGATTCTGCCCGTCACTCCATGAAGAAGAGTTCCTGCAGCGTGAACAGCGTGGAGGAAATCACGGGCTATAACTTTTTTCACCTCCTGGACGACAGCATAGAGGAGGACGTGGAGTCTCAGAATGACCCCGTGACCTGGGACATCAGATAGCTTGAACCGAAGCGGTATTCTACATTTTGGCAGCCCGAATTTTTTCAAAACCATGCGATAAAAATTTCAAAACATCAAAATTCACAAAATCGTACTTTGAAAACAGAAATCGTTGGGATAAGCGGAAAAATTGTTATTCTTTTGCTGCTCGTAAAACTTTTAAAACTATAAGATTATGAGCCAATCAATCTCAAATGACAATCAGGTCATCAAGCCAACAGTATTTGCCGATGTCTGTATTGACACTGCCTTCAAGCGTGTATTTGCCACAGAGGAGTTCAAGGATGCTACCATCGGCATGCTTAACAGCATTATCAAGGACAGGAGAATCAAGGATGTCAAATTCATCAACACTGTTATTCCTGGGGAGCCAGACAACGGACGAGGAGCCGTTGTTGATGTAATGTGCGAGGATGTTGACGGGTCCCGCTTTGTGGTGGAGATGCAGAATGGAGAACAGGAATTCTTCCAGCAGAGGACAGTCTTTTACACCTCCAAAATCATGAGTATCTTTGACCTTAAGAAGGGCGATGATACTTTTGAATTCCCATGCACATATATGGTCTCTTTCCTTAATTTCTCTGTTGAGAAGCTGACGGGAATCAAGATGAAGCCGGGCCAATGCTGTATGCACTACGTTACGGTTGATCCGGAATCTGGCCGAAAGCTCCCATCAAGCCCGGAGTATTACTTCCTTGACCTAACTCGTGCGGCGAAAAGTTTGGATAATATTTTGAGTGAAGAGGAAAAATGGGTATATTTACTTCGCGAGACCAAGAATTTGAAGGTTGTGCCTGAGGTTCTGGTTGGAGAACCTGCATTTGATGCCTTCTTTGCAGGCGCCAAATATGCCAACTTTTCAAAAGAAGATGCCCTCGCGTACCAAAAGGATATGTTTACTCAAATGGACAAAATTCTGTCAGAACAGTACAAATATAAAACGGGCAAGGAAGAAGGCTTGAAAGAAGGACGAGAGGAAGGCCTGGAGGAAGGACGTGCAGAAGGTGAAGCCAAGAAGCAACTTGAGATTGCCAGGGCGATGAGGGCAAAGGGGCTTGATGTCTCTATGATTGCCGAATGCACTGGACTGACAGAAAAACAGATCAAAGAGCTATAAAGTCGTTCCAGTAAGCAGATTCACAAGAATTACTCCCGCTATGCCGATGAAAAGCATGGCGGGAGTATTCTTTCAATTTTGCATCTTTCAAGTCGCACTTGGTCGGATGCTTTCAAGCAAAAATTTCCCCGCGGGATGAGAGATACCGGGCGGTGTCATTACAACACAAACAGCGTCGCCCTTCCGCCGGAAGCTCCACTTCGTTTCGCCGGCGGAACCGGCTACTCGCTTTGCCCATATGGCGATTTCTTCGCTGCTCGGTCGATTCACCGCTCGCTGTGCTCGCTATCGACATGCTCGCAACGCTCGAACTCACCATCTGGCCTTCGCTCCTTACGCCATGAGCTCGCAATGTTTGCTTATGCAACGCCCCGCCCGGGGCATTACACCACCATCATCCTATCTCCACATCGT
>JAKSKO010000029.1 GCA_024401715.1 Bacteroidales bacterium | reverse complement strand
CTATCGACCTAAAGGTCTCTAAATATGGTTGTTTCGCAAATGCGAAACTTAAATTCTATACAAGTAGAATTCAGCTGACATAAATCAAAGAAGAGTGGCCCAAAAATCACTCTTCTTTTTTTATCGGGCCTCATGGCAATACCTTACTAAATTAACGGGAATGGGTGAACATGAAGCCCAGGTAGAGGCGGGGGCCGGTGATGAAATCCGGCTGGGGATTGCTGACGTTGAAAATCCAATCCACTTTCGCCACCAGATGCACACGCGGGGTGAGGGCATATTCGCAGCCGGCAAAAGGCACCAGGGCAATAAAGCCGTATTTACGGTAAGACACGCTGTTCTCCTCCAATACAAAATCAAGAGGCATATCGGCAAGAAGCACTGTGTTCCTGACGCTGCCGCCGCCGAAAGTGCCGCCAACGAACCAGGACCATCGGCCGTGCTGCCACTGGCAGTCTGCCAGCACTCCGCCCCAGCCTGTGGAAGAATGGCTCTTTTGCTTGCCGAAGTTCAGTACGGAAACATAGCCCTCGGCCCCCACGCGAAGATGTTTGCCAAAGCCGAATTTCATGGCGCCACCTATGCCAAGCGGCATTCCAGCCATCTGCTGCGAAGAAATGGCATGGCCGGCAGCATCGGTATAGGTGCATTCCTTCCCCCACACATAACCGCTGTGCACCATCATGCCGCCGCTATAGCCGCTGAAGCGCATTTTGGCGCCTGCGCTATTGCCGGCAGCAGGAGAATCATCGGCCGCAAAGGAAGAAAAAACACATGCAAAGGCAAGAATTGCCGTAATAACCCATCTGGTTCTCATCATCAATCCCATCATCACTGAAATTCTACTTCACAAGCTGGACGCGGAACATCTTGGGCCAGTTCTTGCCGGTGAGATAGATATTGCCGGAAGCGTCGCAGGCAATGCCGTTAAGAACGTCCATATCCCTAGTCCTCTGATTTGCCGGAATTAGAGAGCTGCAATCTATCCTTGCCTCCACCAGGCCGCTCTTCGGATCTATTATCACTATGGTATCGGTGGTATAGATATTAGCCCATATCTTGCCATTGATATATTCCAATTCATTGATATACTGTACTTTGCGCCCGTCCATCGTAACCGGGACGCTGCGCACCACATTCATATCCCTGTCCAGGAAAAATAGCTTGTCCTTGCCGTCGGAAGCCACCATAACAGCATCCCCATCCGGTTTTGGAAGTGCTGCAAGGCCCCATCCCTCACGCGGATAAGAAAAGGTCTTGAGATATGTGAGGGTATTTGGATCATACATGAAGGCCACATTGTTCTTCCAGGTGAGGATATACATCCTGCCGTCCACAATGCAGCTGCCTTCCCCGAAATACTTGGCGCTGAAATCCTTCTTCTGCAGCACTTTGCCGCTTTCCAGATCCACCTTGCGCACTGAACTCTGGCCCCACTGTCCTGTGGTCTCATAAAGGGTTCCGTTCCAGAAAAAGAGGCCCTGGGTGTATGCCTTGGGGTCGTGAGGATAGCTCTGCAGCACTTTCACCTTATAGGTTTTCACTGCAGCACAGGCCTGCAGCGAAAAACAGCAGAAAACTGCGCACAGCGCAAACAAACTGTATATCTTTCTTGAAAAAATCATCCGCAAAAGGTATTAAAACAAATTCTTGAGCCAGAAATCGTGGTCTGTATCGGCAGAATGGCGGCCCTGGTGCCCCCTGTAGCCATGCATTCCGTCCGGATATATCATCAATTCAAACTTGATGCCTTTACGCTGAAGGGCGTCCACAAGTTGCAGGGTATTCTGGAAATGAACGTTATCGTCGCCTGTTCCGTGGGTAAGTTTCAGTGAATACGGCTTATAGTCCTTGGAAATGAGGTCGTTCTCCACGTAATGGATTACGGAAGCCTCCTCATAGCCATCCGGATTCTCTTCTGGGGTGCACATATAACGCTCTGTATAATGGGAATCATACAGGTTCCAGTGGTAAACTCCGCCGCCAGCAATGCCGCAGCGGAAATATTCAGGATACCTGAGGACCAGCATGGAAGTGGTTGTGCCTCCGAAAGAGAAGCCCTCCACACCTATATGGGCGCCGTCCACATAATCCAGGCCCTGGAGATACTTGGCCCAGGCGATATAGTCCTGAAGCTCTATGACGGTCATGCGGCGGAAAGCCTGATCCATGCCCACTCTGCCGTTCTCGCCGCTGCTGCGCGGATCCACAACCATATAGATGATGCCATTCTCCCAGCACCACTTGTTGGAAGCGTCCCTGTCGCCCCAGCGGTCACGCACATAAGCGGTGCCCGGGCCACCGTAAACCTCCATGATAACGGGATATTTCTTTGAAGGGTCGAAGTCCTTCGGCAGGTTCATAAGGCCGTAAAGCAGGAAGCCGTCGTTCTCAAGGACTATTGTCTGCGGTTTAGGGCTGTAGCCGTCGCGTGTCATATACAGCAGGCCCTCGCCCTCGGTGAGTTTCAGCTTTCCGAAGGAATTGCCGCTTACCTTGAAGCTGGCCCTTGTTGCTGAGGAGCAGCTGGCCGTGAAAGTACCGTCATCGGCAATCTGTACGCTGCTAACCCAGTAATCGCTGTTTGTGAGGACTGTGATGGCACCGTTTCGCAGGTTTAGCTTGTACAGGGCTGGATGCAGGCGGGAATCCCTGCGCGCCGTGAACCAGAGGGTCTGACGCTTCTGGTCCACCTTCAAGAGGTTTATGCCCCAGTTAGGGCCATCGGTAAGGCATTTCAGCTTGCCGTCAAAGCCCAGGAAATATATCTGCTGCCATCCGCTTTCGAAATCGCGCGCCATATAGAGGCCCTTGTCGGTGAAAAGCATGCCCTCAATCCAGTCTATCCAGGTGTCGTGCTCCTCGTGATACACCTGGCGGTGGCTGCCGTCCAGGGCAACCGCAATAAGGTCCAACTGGCTTTGGCGGCGAGGCATCTTGCTCACATACAGCTCTTTGGAGTCTGCGCCCCAGAACGGCGTGCCAAAATAGCAGTCGTCATGGGCATTGTCAAAGGCTGTGACGGTCTTCACCTGGCCGCCATCGGCACCAAGGTCTGCAATCCTCACCTGCACCAGAGGGTTCCTCTCCCCCGCCTTCGGATAATGGGTGCGGCGCAAAGTTCCGTCCTGGCCGAAAGGCGAATAGATTGGGAACATGGGCACCTGGGAATCGTCAAACTGATAATATGCCAATTTCTTGGAATCCGGGCTCCACCAGAATGCGCGGTAGAAGCTGCCACGGCCGAAGATCTCCTCGTAGTACACCCACGAAGCATAGCCGTTCATAAGGGTTTCCGTTCCGTCAAAAGTAAGCTGAAGGGTGTCCTTCGCCTCCACGTTCACAACAAAAAGATTGTTGGAAGCGTCTGTGAAGGCTATTTTTGATGAATCCGGAGAAAAGGTGGGATTCACCACAGTTGCAAGCAAGCTTAAAAGAAAAAGTTTCATATTACAGTCTGTTGCCTATCCTACAGGCCATTTAAGTTTGGAATAATTCACAAGGTATACACGTTTTGTGGCACGCGTAAGAGCCGTATAAAGCCATTTAAGATCGTCCAGAGAAAGGCCGTCCTGCCAGAAAGCGTTGTCTATGAAAACGCACTCCCACTGGCCGCCCTGGCTCTTGTGACAGGTGATGGCGTTGGAATATTTCAGCTGCAGCGCGTTGTAGTAGGGATCCTCGCGCACAAGCTCGTAGCGTTTCTTCTTGACGGTCTGCCAAGAATAGTCTGCATCCACGCCCTGGTACAGCTGGTTACTTTGTTCGTATGTAAGCGATGGGCTTTCAGAATCCAGGGTATCCAGGATAACCTTGGCCCTTATCTCCACATCCCCATAGTCCGGGAAAGACACCTTGGCGGTTGCGAACTGCAGGCCGTATCGTTCCTCGAAATTGCTGATTCTCTGCAACTTAAGTATATCGCCGTTGGCAATGTAGTCCATCTCCTTCACGTCTTCCAGGAACTGATAGCAGTTCTTCACCACCATAAGGCGGTCTCCCTTCACCAGCCTGTCCTCCTTGAACTGCACCTGGGAACGTATGCCGGCGTTATAGCGTATCGCGCGTTTGTTGCTGCGCGTAAGGATTATGGTCTCGTCATCGCCATATTTGGAGTAGGCCTCGGTGATGGCATCAATCAGCTCCGTACCCATAACCACGGAAATATCGTCGAAACCGTCCAGCTCCAGCTGAAGTTCATCGGTTTCAAAGCTGCCCTCCATTATGGAAGAGATAAGCTTTCTGATGATAGTGGCGTTATGCAGTATGCCCGATTCCCTGGCCTGACGCACCACGGTTGTGAGGCTGCTGAACATCACGCCGTTGAAGGTGGAATTCATGTAATCCGGGCTTAGCGCAGGGCTCTCGTCCAGGCCAATAGGCGGCAGCTGGGCGCTGTCTCCCACAAGCATAAGGCGGCATTCGGCGCCACTGCGCACAAAATCCACCAGATCTCCCAGCAGATTGCCCGTGCCGAAGGCGGCCGAACTTTGCTGCTGGGTCTCCCCTATTCCCAGAAGAGATACCTCATCCACCACGAAAAGGCTGTTCTTGGCCTTGTTCGGGGCCAGGCTGAACTGGCCGAAACCGTCGCCTCCCACACTTTTCTGCCTGTAGATGTGCTTGTGAATGGTGTAAGCCTTCTTTCCGGCATAGGAACTTAGCACCTTGGCGCTTCGGCCCGTAGGGGCAAGAAGTATGCACTTTGTGCCAAGGCTCTCCAGCGCGGAAACAACCGATGCCAGGGCTGTCGTCTTGCCCGTTCCGGCATAACCCGATGTCACAAGGATATCGTGGTCCGGCGATGTTACGAAATCCGCCACATCGCGCAGGAACTTGCGCTGGCACTGCGTAGGCTCATAGGCAAGAGCGTCAAGAAAGGATTTTTCCAGAAAATCGGCCCTGCTCATCTGCTAACGATTTTTGCTGAAAACAAGTGAGGCTGCAACAAGCAGAGGATAAATCTCCAGACGGCCGAAGAACATGTCCAGCGTGTATATGAATTTGGCGGCGCCGGGAACATAGTCGTAGTTGCCCGCAAGGGAAATCTCCCCTAGGCCCGGGCCCACGTTGCTAAGACAGGCTATGGAACCGGAAAAAGCCGCCGTGCCGTCCACGCCAAGAATAAGAAGTATGGCTATGGAAACCAGGGCTATCACAAAATAGAGCACCATATACAGCAGGATGTGCATGATATCCTCTTCAGGAACGAAATAGTTGCCTATGCTGATACGGTGCGTGCTTGTAGGGTGTAGTTTCTCCCTGATGTGACGGTTCACGCTTCTGAAAGCCACCAGCATGCGGTCCACCTTAAGGCCGGAAGAAGTGGAGCCGGCCATACCGCACTGCACTGATGCGGCCACAAGCACCACGCAGGCCAAAAAAGGCCAGTTCTTGTTGTCTGCAAAGCAGAAACCCGTTGTGGTTATGTAACTTACAGTGGTGGTTACGCCGTCCAGGCAGGCCTGCAGCCAGGTCATTTCCTCTGTATGCTGGAATTTCAGGGAGAATATCACGATGAACGATGCCACCACAATGGAAGTGATATAGAACTTGAAAAGGGAGTTACCCACCATAGGCTTCAGGCTGCGACGCACAAAGCAGGTGAACAGCAGGGCGAAGTTGGTGGTGGCAAGTATCATGAAGACTATCAGGACCACATTGATTGGTGTGGAATCGTAATAGGCCACAGAGGCGTTCTTTGTGCTGAAGCCGCCGGTGGCGCTTACGCTGAACGCATGGTTGATGGCATCGAAAAACGGCATCCCGCAGGCCCACAATAAAAGTGTGGAACAGATGAAAAGGCCGAAATACACCGATGTGATAACCATCACCAGTTTGCGGCTTTGCAGCTGGAAGCCCTCTTTCGAAAGTGAGGACATCTCTATCTGGGTGATCTTCTTGCGGAAAGGGCTGGCCGAAGGCACAATCAGCAGAAGGAATACCACAACTCCCAAACCGCCAATGAAATGGGTGCTGCTGCGCCAGAAAAGAAGGCTGCGCGGCAGGGCCTCTATATCGTTAAGGATGGTTGCACCGGTGGTGGTGAAGCCGGAAACGCTTTCAAACCAGGCGTCAATAAGGGTCATTTCCCCACCCCACATCACATAGGGCAGCATGCCCAGGATGAAGGAAAGCAGCCAGGACAGCACTATGATAACATAGCCGTCCTTAAGGCTGATGGCCTGGCTGGAACGAACGAAAATGAAGGGGAAGATACCCAGCAGGAAGGTGATTACACCGCTAACCAGCAGGGGCGCAAATGCGGAATCCCTGCCGTCTATTACAGAGACACCCACGCTTACGAACATGAAAAGCGCGCTCACCAGCAGGGCCAGGCCCACATTTCTTGATATGGCCTTAAGATTCACGGTTCTTTATCCTGTTTTTAAGACTGATGTTCTCGTCTATGATATCGGCAATGTTCGCATTCAGCTGCTTCAGCTCGTCATCGCCCTCGAAATTGTTGCTGTACGGCAGGGAGTTGTGCATGTAGTTCTCCATCTCCCGGAGCATCCTGCCCAGCGGAATCACGTAATAGCTGGTGATATAGAACTGCAGCAGAAGGCACAGCACTATGGCGGCGAACACGCTTATGATTGAAGGCATGATGCTGCGGTATATGCTTTCGTCAAAACCTATGGAATTCACCTTCAGGTTGTCGTAGATGCGAAGGTTAAGTTCGTCCAGGTCCTGGCGGAAATTGTTGTATTTGGGCTGCAGAACGGTGAAATACCAGTCTCTGGTGTCCACGAAATCGTTCACGATTATGCTGTCCATCTGCAGGGATGTTGAAAGGTAGTCCTCGTAGGAGACAAGCAGGGAATCCGCCTTTGCATAACGCATCTGGCTGATGCTTTCCATCATCGGGCTGCACTCCTCCAGGATTTCCAACGGATTGAAGTCCAGCTGTTTCAGCTCATCGGCACGGCCTACGGCATAGAGGAGCTTCAGGTTGTATTCGTCCACCTTCACGCCCAGCTCTGCACTAAGGTTGATGCTGGTGATGTTGTCTGCAATCTGGTCGCTTACATAGGTGCTCATGCGGCGGAACTCCAGAATGGAGATGACGCTGGTGATGATGAGTATGCCCACGATTGTGCCTATGGCAAGGCTTAGTTTCAGTGCCAGGCCCAGTCTGATATTGATTTTGGATTTTCTTGTCTTCAAAAACATAAAAAATTCACAATATATGAACCGCAAATATAATGATTTGCCCCGACTTTTCATTATATTTGTATGATATGAGGGAAGAAATAGCAGCTACGCTGGTCCAGTGGGCCGATAAATACAACGATCCACAGTATTTCACAGAGGATCCCATAGCCTTTGCACGGCATTTTGCAAAGCTTTTTTCCGAAGGAAAAGCCTGTCTGCAGGATGTGGAGATTGCGGGGCTTCTGGCGGCGCATCTGGCATGGGGGCGCAGAAGCATGATTGTGAGGGATTCCAACAGGCTTATGGAGCAGATGAACTGGCAGCCCTATGCCTATGTGATGAACGGAGACTGGCGCTGCGATGCAACTTCCCTTCACAGGACCATCAAATGGAGCGAGATTGCTGCCATATGCCGCAGGCTGCGAGACATTTATCTTCAGCTGCCATCGGTGGAAAGCCTTGAAATACAGGAGATAAGGTGCGATATCTTCGGCTCGGCACCGGACAGGAATGCAGCCAACAAAAAGATAAACATGTTCAGGCGCTGGATGGTCAGGGACGACGGGATAGTGGACCTGGGCCTGTGGAAAAACACGCCGAAAACGGAACTTCTGATTCCACTGGACGTGCATGTGCACAATTCTGCCCTTGAACTGGGGCTCACCGCCAGGAAAGGGACTGACATCAGAACTGTATATGAAATAACCGATGCCTTCAGGGAGATTTTCCCGGACGACCCCTGCAAGGGAGACTTCGCCCTGTTCGGCCACGGAGTGAGCAAGGGGTAGGCGAGGAGCGAGCCTGTGCCAAGAGTGTACATGATGTCGGGATGCAACGGATCTGGAAAGGCCACCTGCTCCTACAGTCTGCTGCCGGAACTTCTGGAATGCCGCCAGTTTGTGAATTCTGACGAGTTTGCAAAGGCGCTGTCCCCTTTCAACCCCGGCGCGGCATCCATCAAGGCGGGCAGGCTTATGATGCGCAAGGTGATGTACCTTATGGCCAGAAACCAGACCTTCAGCATAGAAACAACGCTGGCAACACGCGCACTTGTGAAAATTGTGCAGAGGGCCCAGGCACGCGGATACGAGGTAACCATCTTGTATTTCTGGCTAAGCAGCCCGCAGAAGGCCATAGAACGTGTGCGCAGCAGGGTTAGGGCCGGCGGGCATGACATCCCGGAAGAGGTTATCAAAAGGCGCTATTACATGGGCCTGGACTATCTTTTCAACTATTACATCCCCGTTTGCGACCACTGGATACTGGCCGATAACTCCAAGCCTCCGTTCAGGGTGCTGGCCCAGGGCAACAAGGGAGAGGAACCAATCATCAGAGACATAAAGACATACGGAATAGTGAAGACGCTTACGGATTCCGCCCAGAAACTTAGCGAGCAGAACAGCACGGTGAGCGAGAAGGAAGCGCAGGAATAAAGGAAGCGCAGGAATAGAACAATGAGAGACGAGCTTGGATTATACCTGGATATGTTCGGAACAGACATATCCCAGATGGATAAGGTTATAGCAGCCGCTGTTTCGGGCGGCGCAACCTATGCCGATCTTTATTTTGAAAACACGGAATACCGGGAGCTGACCCTTAGGGACGGCATAGTCTCCAGCGGAGGCATACACGTGGATTACGGCGTGGGAATACGCGCGCTGGACGGCGAAAAATGCGGCTACTCCTATTGCGAGAGCACGGATTTCGGCGATATGCTTCGCGCTGCAAAAGCAGCTGCTGGCATTGCCATGTGCGGAGGTGGTTCCACCGGCAAAAGCCCGGCCGATGCGGGAAAATGCGGCTTGGGCGGCCGTACAGGTGGTTTCGACGATGGTTTCAGCGGCGTAAGGCCGGATTTCTACCCCGTGGAAAAACCATGGAAGGAGGCCGGCAGCACAATGATAATTGCGGCGCTGGAGAGCCTGGAAAAGAAGCTTCGCAGCCGCGACGCCCGCATAGAGAAGGTTATCGCAAAGATTTCATCGGCCGATACATGGGTGCTGATGTACAACAGTCTGGCCCAGCCAGTGTATGATTTCCGCCCGCTTGGCAGCATAAGCGCCAGCATAGTGTTTTCCGGCGCGGGAAAGAACGACAACCGCAGCGCCAGCAGAAGCTTCCGCACCGGCGCCGAGCTCATTTCCGAGGAAACCCTGGATTCCATTGTGGATGACCTGGTGAAGGGCATAGACGCTTCGCTGGAGGCGGGCAGGCCGAAGGGCGGAAAGATGCCCGTTGTTATGGGCGCCGGAGCATCGGGAATACTGCTTCACGAGGCCATGGGACACGCCTTCGAGGCCGATTTCAACCGCAAGGGCCAGAGCGTTTTCAGCGACAGGATGGGCATGCAGGTGTGCCCCAAGGGCATGAACATAGTGGACGATGCCACATGGACGGGTAACCGCGGGGCATGCAACTTTGACGATGAAGGCATCCCGGGCCAGAAGACCTATATGGTTACGGACGGCGTGCTTACGTCCTACCTGCACGACAGGATAAGCGCTGCGCACTATGGTGTGGCACCAACGGGCAACGGCCGCAGGGAGGGTTTCCGTTTCGAGCCCATTCCGCGCATGCGCCTCACCTATATGGAAAACGGCAGCTATGCTCCGCAGGAGCTCATTGAATCTGTGAGCAACGGCATCTATGTGGATGAATTCAGCAACGGACAGGTGAAGATAGGCGAAGGGGATTTCACTTTCTATGTGAAGAGCGGCTACCTCATTGAAAACGGCCGTCTCACCCGCCCTATCAAGGACGTGAACGTGATTGGAAACGGCCCCGAGGCCCTGGCGGATATAAAGATGGTGGCAAACGACCTTAAGATAGACAACGGCACATGGACCTGCGGCAAGGGCCAGAGCGTGCCTGTGGGCTGCGGAATGCCAAGTGTGAAAGTTGGTGAACTTACTGTGGGAGGTGAATAGGATGGAAAACAAGGGAATAATCACGGCGCAGGAAATGGAGTTGTGCCGCCACTGCATAAAATACGCCCTGGGTGCGGGAGCATCGGCCCTAAGGGTGTCGCTTAGCAAAAGCATACAGAACAGCATTGCGGTGCTGGACGGTGAGGTGGACAAGATAAGCTTCAACCAGGACAGGAGCATCTTCCTGCATCTGTACGCAGGGGGCCACTTCGGCACATTCAGCACCAACAGATTGGGACAGAAAGAGTTGGAGGAATTCATATCCAGCGCCATTGAAACTGTTTCCGTTCTGGCCGAAGACCCTTGCCAGCGCCTGCCGGAGCCAGGAATGAAGGCCACGGACTGCAGCAAGGGAGACGAGCTTGGGCTGATGGATGAAGGCTATTTCAACGTGGGACAGGAAGAGAAAATTGCCATTGCGCTGAAGGCCGGCAGAAGTGAATGGAACAAATACAGGCTGGAGTCTGTGGAAAGCGAATATTCGGACAGTATAGATGATAACTATCTTATTGATTCTGATGGTTTTGAGGGCCGTCACACAGAGTCCAACTTCGGCTATTGCAGCGAAGTTACCATCATGGACGGGGAAGGCTGCAGATACAGCGGCTATCAGTGGATGTCCACTCCTTTCTGGAAGGATTTCGATCCCGGAGACGTCACGGCCCAGGCCATAGAGATGGCTGCGGCGCAGGTGGATCCGCAGGAAGTGGAGTCCGGGAAATACAAGGTGGTGGTTCAGGCTAAGGCCGCATCCAGACTTGTGGGCCCTATAATCCATGCCCTGGACGGCAATTCCGTGCAGCAGAAATTCTCTTTCCTCTGCGACGCCCTGGGCAAGCAGGTATTCAGCCCGAAGCTGAACATATATGACAAGGCAACAGAGCGCGGACGCATGGGCAGCCGCCTTTTCGACACGGAAGGCGTGGCTGTCACTGATGGTCCGATTATTGAGGAAGGGGTTGTGAAGAAGTTCTTCGTAAATACCTATTGCCATGCAAAAACGGGCATGGAGGCCACTGTAGAGGGTCCTTCAAGGCCAACGGTACTGCCATTTATTTGTAATTCAGACAAAAAAGAGATAAATTTGGATGACATTTTGGCGCATTGTGGCAGCGGCATACTGATAAGCGGCTTCAACGGGGGCAACTGCAACCACGCAAGCGGAAATTTCTCTTTCGGAATTGAGGGATTCGTGTTTGAGAACGGCAAGATTGCATACCCTATTGACGAGGCCCTTATGACGGGCAACATGATGGAGCTTTGGAACAATCTGCTTGCAGCCGGCAGCGACGCACGAAGCTGCGCAAGGTGGCAGATTCCAAGCCTGGCCTTCGGCAATGTAGACATAAGTGCTTAATATTGAAAACTTTATATAGATATGAAAATTGAGAAAAACAAAGTTGTAGAGCTTATTTACGAGCTTACAGTTGACGGACAGCTTGCAGACAAAACCACTAAAGAGAGGCCTCTGGACTTCATCCAGGGCATGGGTTACCTTCTGCCTCTGTTCGAGCAGAACATAGAGGGCAAAGAGCCGGGAGACAAATTCGCTTTCACCCTTGAGGCAAAGGACGGCTATGGAGAGTGGGAGCAGGAAAGGGTGATAGACCTTCCGAAGCAGGCTTTCGAGGTTGACGGCAAGGTGCGCGAAGACCTTCTTGTCGTGGGCAACATGATTCCTCTGATGAACCCAATGGGCGGCGTTGTTCCGGGCAAGGTTCTGGAGGTTACAGAGGCCACTGTGAAAATGGATCTCAACCACCCTATGGCAGGCAAGACCCTTAATTTCGAGGGCGAGATCGTAAGCGTACGCGAGGCCACAGAGCAGGAGCTTACCGAGGGCCTTCACGGAGAGTTCGTACAGCATGCATGCAGCGGCGGATGCGGTCACAAATGCGGTGACGGAGAATGCGGCGGTTGTGGCGAAAGCGGTTGCGGCGAAGGTGGCTGCGGCTGCGGCAAAGAAGAAGGCGGCTGCGGTTGCGGCAAATAGTCCGCACCTTTGATGATGACATCGGCTATTGTCATACTTAACTGGAACGGAAGGGACTTTCTAAGGAAGTACCTTCCGCCTCTTTTGAGCTCCATAGAAGGCATAGAGGGAACAAGCGTTGTTGTGGCCGACAATGCCTCCGACGACGGCTCCGTGCAGATGCTTCAGCAGGAGTTTCCATCGGTACGCACAATAGTCCTGGACAAGAATTACGGCTTTGCGGGCGGCTACAACAGGGCTCTGAAGAAGCTGGATGAGGATCTTTTTCTGCTGCTGAACTCCGATGTTGAAGTGCATCCGGACTGGTATACCCATCTTCTGCAGTGGATGGAGCTGCATCCGGATTGCGGAATATGCGGCCCTTTGCTGCATCAGACAGAAAACAGGGACTGCTTTGAGTATGCAGGGGCGGCAGGCGGCTTCATAGACCGCTATGGCTACCCTTTCTGCCGCGGACGCGTAATGGACCTGGTGGAGCAGGACAACGGGCAGTATGACGTCCCTGCCGATGTATTGTGGGTTAGCGGTGCCGCACTTATGATACGTAGCAGCCTTTTCAAATCCCTTGGCGGCTTCTGTGCCGAGTTTTTCGCCCATATGGAGGAGATAGACCTCTGCTGGCGCGCGCGTCTGGAGGGATGGAAGGTGAGCGTGGTTCCGCGCAGCATGGTGTATCATGTGGGAGGCGGAACGCTGAACGCGGGTTCGCCGCAGAAGCTTTTCCTGAACTACAGGAACAACCTTCTGATGCTGCAGCGCTGCATGCCGAAGACCCTTGCCATATCCCACGCCTATAATCTTATGGCCCGATACACCTTCCCGGAGGAGGGCCCGGACCTTTTCCATAATTGCGAAAGCCTTTTCAACGGGCCGGAGTTCGACAATGAAACCCGAGGCGCCATACTGGACACCAGCGTGGACCTGGCCGTGATGCACACCAAAGCCCTGCTTTTCTGGAGACGCTGCCTGGACGGCCTTTCGGCGGCAGTATATCTAATAAGCGGAAAAGGGGCGAATGTGAAGGCCGTGCTGCGCGCCCACAGGGAATTCAGGATCATGGGCAAGGAGTGCAGCAAAAAGAAGCTGAAATCCTATCTGAAAGAGGTTCTGGCCGGGGATCGCGGCGATATAGCCCGCGTACTGCTGTATGCGGACGAGGCACCCGCCAACAAGGGAGGAAAACATTTCAAACTGCGCGGAATGTGGGCGAAATGGACAGTTTTGCAGCGCATATTGAAAAAAGAGAGTATATTTGCAGAAATCAAGGATATAATATAATCGTAGGAGGCAACGGCCATGAGAATCATTATTGCAGGAGCGGGAGAAGTTGGCTCGCATCTGGCGAAGATGCTAAGCATAGAAGCTAACGAAATCACTGTCATAGACTCTTCATCGGAGCGTCTGGAGGCGCTGGGCGCCATGGCCGATATCGTTACGGTTGTGGGAAATCCCTCATCGCTTAGTTCCCTGAAGGAGGCCGGTGCAGAGAATGCAGACCTTTTCATTGCCGTATACCCCGCAGAGATGCAGGACGTTAACATTGTATCGGCCCTGCTTGCAAAAAAGTTGGGCAGCAAGAAGGTTACGGCCCGCATCAACAACGAGCAGTACCTCTCCTACGACAACAAATATCTTTTCACCGAGATGGGACTGGACCTGATGTTCTATCCGGAGAAGATTGCGGCCGATGAGATACTTGATATCCTGAACAGCAAGGCAGCGGTGGACGGAATGGATTTCGCACACGGAAAGCTGCACCTGGCAGCATTCAGGCTGGAGGACAACTCCCCTATCATAGACATGACACTTATTGATATGGCAAGAAACGAGAATCTTGACGCCTCACAGTTCCGCGTCATTGCCGTATCCAGAAACAACGACACGATAATCCCGAAACCGGAATTCAAATTCCGCTATCACGACCTTGTATACATCATAAGCAAGCGTGAGGGCATGGAGAAAATCATGGCTTTCATGGGCCAGGAGGAGTTCCAGATACGCAGCACCCTTATCATGGGCGGCAGCCACACTGCAGCCATGGTAGCACGCTCCCTCATAAGCAAGGACAAGAGTGTAAAGATTATCGAAAGCAGCAGGGAAAGATGCAACTACCTTGCAAAGAACCTTCCGGAGAAGGTTATGATAATAAATGGTGACGGCAGGGATTCAGACCTGCTTAGCGACGAGGACATACGCAATTACGATTCTTTCGTGGCCCTAACGGAAAGTTCGGAGACCAACATCCTGGCCTGCGTTGCAGCAAAAAGGATGGGCGTGAAGAAGACCATTGCCAAGGTGGAGAACCTGGAATATATCTCCCTGGCCGAAAGCATGGGTGTTGACGCCGTCATAAACAAGAAACTTATCACCGCAAGCCGCATCTTCAAATTCACCCTTTCAGACAAGGTGCGTTCCGTAAAATACCTGAACGGAACAAATGCGGAGGTTATAGAATTCATTGCAGCGCCAAACTCCCGCATAACCAAGGCAAGCCTTATGGACCTGGACTTCCCGAAGGATGCCATCATTGGCGGCGTAATCCGCGGCGGAGATTCTTTCATTGCCGTGGGCAACACCAAGATTCAGGAATATGACCGCGTGGTGGTTTTCGCCCTTCCACAGTCCGTGAAGGAGATAGACCGCTGGTTCAGGTAAGAAGCCCGCAGCTTTTCCCGCGATTTCCTAGAAATCTATATCGGCATCGGGATAGAATTCCTCCAGATCCCTGCGAAGTTCACTTTCACTCTCTGCCCAGAAATTTTCTGTGCGGCCATTGATTTTTACGATAAACTGATACATAAGCGTTTCCTTTGTTTCTTGATGCAAAGGTATAACGCCGATGTGCCAAAAAATGTCATAGTAAAAAGATGACTGGTTAAAATCTGAAAATGGCTCCAAGTCCCAGACCGGGATATTTAAGGTTATAGGTTTTGGTTTCCCTTTCGGGAAGGGTGTAGGTAAGGTCTGTCACCTGACGATGGAAATTGTCGGTAAGGGTCATAAACACATTCCATTTATCCCATTCCTTGCTGATGCGGAATTCGGAATAGAAGTAATCGCCAAGGCTCTTGGCATAGGTTTCCTCTGCACTATTGTACTCCAAGGAGCCGGAAATGCGCCATCCGCCGACGAATGACAGACGTGGAATCAATGCCAGGTTATACGAGAAAAACCTGCCCCTGGTGCCGCCTATATGATTCCAGTTATGGTAGAGATTGCTGTTCAAAGTAAGCGAAAACGGACCTGTGGCATAGGTGGCGGTAAGGTTGAAGGCCACAATGTCGCTCTTACCGGCGTTGGCGTATGAGGTAGTGGAGCCGATGGCCCTCTCGGTGATGATTTCAGAGGTGTGGTGGTATTTCAGACCGGCGCCAGAGGTTACGCTCTGCCTGTCATCCGCCCAGGTGTACTGATAATCGACGGACGCAGTGTAAATGTTTTCGGGGATAAGGGCGGAGTTGCCGCGGACGAATCTGCTTGATTCGGGTGCGTAATAGACGTATGGGTAGATTTGCTCATCCTCGGGGCGGCTGATTGCCTTGTCTAGGGTCACGGACAGACTGTGGCCGCTATCGAGGCAGATATCGGTATTTACCGTTGCAGTCACGGAATTGATCTCTTTCTTGAAGTCCTTACCGTCGCTGTCTACTCTGATATTGCGGCCGTTATACTGATACCTCACAGATCCTTTTAGGAAATAGTCTCCGAACCTGGTGTCTAACTTGATGAAGGGAGAGAGATACAGCGGACGGAAGCGGGCCGTGATGTCATACTTCGGCCACCGGGGGCCTGTGAAATCCTCGCGATAGAGCTTGTAGGTGTACTGGACATCCAAACCTGTCTCGAAATCTATCTTGCGTGTTGCGGTCTTCGGTACCAGATGGAAGCATACCTTGGTGAAGGCATCTATCATAAAGGGCTTCTGATTCCCTTTGTAGACGTCCTTGCTGTCTGAATCTTCCAGGCTGAGCCAGTAATAGCGTTCAGGGTTGTGGATGAACGAGGCCTGGGTCTCGACGAAGCCCAGATCGAAGGTATATTTGTAATTTAGACCTCCGTCGAAGGAAAATTTGTCCAACTTGTCCTGAGTGTTTACCATGTGGCGGGCATCCATGCTGTCCCTCTTTGTGGAAACATATTCATGGTCGCGGTTCAGCGTCTGGATTGCCCACGCCTTCAGAAGGTGATGCTCATCAGGCTCATACTCCAACCTGAAATTGGCCATCTGCGTAACGTATTGGAGATTTACATCGGAAAAATTGCGGTGGAGTCCCGTGGAACTGCTTTCCACCAGAGTCTGGCGAGTGTTGCTGTGGGGATGAATGTACTGACTTACCACGGAGCCAAATATTTTGAGCTCGTCCGTTTTATAGTTCAGGGACACGGCTGGCATTACATTGAATGCCGACGAAGCTTCCAGCATGGCATGTCCGCTGAAACCCTCGGCGGGAGTATTGAGTATGACGTTGATGACTCCACCCTGGCCGTTGTGCTGTTCGCTTGCCGTTGGCTGCATGGAGAACTCGATGTCCTCGATGTCGCAGCTATGGAGAAACTTGAAAAAGTCATACTTGCTGGTTCCGCAACTCACGTCGTTTATCTGCAAGTCGTAGCGTGAGAGGGCGTCCACATCATCCCTGGCAGTGAGTTCGGGGAACATGAGCATCAGCTCCATCAGGCTGAGGTTGGAGGGAAGATTCATGCGTGAGACATGCATGATTTTCTTGCCTGGGGCAAGTTCTATTTCGGGTCTCACATCGGCAAAAGCCGGAATACATAAAATACAGGCCGAAATTGTGGCCAGAATTGTCTTAATCTTCATATTTGAAACAGTGTGCAAGACTGTAAATCCTTTTTTTGCAAATATAACATAAAAATGGAAAGGGCCCTCACGGGCCCTCTAGTCTTTCTTGAATACTGCGTCCGGGAATTGATTCCTGACGGGTTCAATCAAAGGATTGGCATCTGGCCTATTTGCGCCTGCTGTATCCTACTTAGCGTATCCACACCCAGAAGCAATTCAGTACGGCGTTGCATATCGCGTTCCATGGATGTTATCATATCTCCCATATTCAAAAATCCTATCTAAAATGATGGCAAATTTACAAAAACGGAAGGATTGAGGCAAGGGCCAGTTCCAGTCTGGGCAGGATTGGCGAGAAATGGGTACCGTCAAATATCTGGAAATCCACTGCCACTCCCTTTGCCGCAAGTACCCTTACAATCTCCTCTGTGCAGGTCTCAACCTTGGTCATTCTCTGCTCTTTGGAGTTCTTCTCCTTGTCCCCAAGCGAGATATGCACTTTCTGCGCTCCGCCTTTCAAATCCGCACTGCCGAACCACTCTGCAAAATTATCGTACCACAATGATGGCGATATGGCTGCAATACCTTTGAGCACAGAAGTCTGGGTGAGAGTCCATATGGCAAACAGACCGGAAAGGGACACCCCAACCAGGTATCTCTCGGCATCGGTCACTCCCAACGCCTCTTCAATGTCATGGAAATATTCTCCTTGAAGCGCAGTTAGGAAATCCGCAGCTTTGCCGCCGAAAGCTTTCTTCTTCCTGAATACTCCGCAAGCCAGCCATGGGGTGAGCGCATCATTCCAGTCCACTCCGGAGATGGCCACCATAGAGCACCGATATTGCTCTGCTGCCTTTTCAAGAAAGCATAGCACATCGGGTTTCACGCCCTTAGGCAAAAGAAGATAGCATACACGATTGCTTTCTGCCCTTGCAATCTCAAGAATAAACCCACGATATTGTCTGTTTTCCATCATCGGTAATTTCACTTCACTTCTGTTTCAAAACCCGGAACCACAACACCCACGGCACCATTGTACATGGCTTCGGCAGTGATGGCCGGATGATAATATTTTCCCGCATAAGTGGCAACAAGCCTTACCGTTATCCTGCGCGTACTCTCTTTTGGAAGATTGAAATAAGAGCATACGCGGTCATCCCTGAAATCCTGGTACTGGAGCGAGGTATCCACATCTTCTTCGCCACGACGTATCTCCCAGCCGCACGGGAATATCTGCGTAAGGGCAACATCCTTGATGTCGGAAAGCGTACGGTTTGTGATAAACACGCGGCATGTGAAATCTGTACCGCGGGCAATGGAAGCAGGGTCGATGGCAACGCCGTCGGCATTCAGATATTCCACCTTTATGCTCATTCCGTCCTCACGCCTTATCTGCGAGTTTCTATCCGCTGTGCCCCGGGCGCTGATAACAACGAAGGCCGGAGACTTGCCTTTATTGGCAATATCGTATGAAGTAGAAGAAAGGTCAAGATCTGCCGATGCAAACGAGGTCTTGCTCTTCATGGCATAGGACTTTGAAGCGCCGGCCAGGCTCACATCCACACCCGAAAGCTGGGCAGAGTTGGTGCGCACGTAATCGGCCACGGCACGAAGGGACCAGCTGCAAGCCTGTGTGCTGAGGAAAAGCTGCCTGTCGGAGAGGCTCTGGGAAAGTTCCTTCACCATGGCGAATGCCGATGCCTTGTCCCCCAGAACATCGCTTAGTATGATGCGTAGTGCCATTGTACGTTCCTTGCTTGGATATGACGACGAGTAAGGGTCATGCTTTGAAGAGGCGCTGCCAAGCATAGAGCATAGATCCCTTGCCGCATCCTTTTTGCCATCCATGGCATACGCGGCGGCAAGCAGAATGAGTTCATCCTCCGAAAGGTCCGAAGCATCCTCGCGCAGGCGGGACATGGCTCCCCTGTCGGCAGATCCGGCCAAGGCCAGAACATAGCAGGCATAGCTGCGGTCCATGGCGCTTGTATTCTTGCCCGAAGAGGCCACTTTCTTCACATATGACAGGGCATCCCTGCGCAGCGATGCCGGAACGCTGTAGCCCAGCGACGAAGCCTCAATCATGAAATGCATCGCATAGACGCTGGCCCATACGTTTGCTCCTGCACGCACCGATGTACCCGGCCAGGTGGTCATGCCGCCGCCAGGAATGCAGAAAGACGGAATTGCAGCTATCGCCGATGCTACATTTTGCGCACATATCTCCTTCTGCTCACGGTCCATCTCCATAAGGCAGTCCAGGTAAAGCTGAGGGAAGGCGGCCGATACGGTCTGTTCCAGGCAGCCATGAGGATAGGTGCAAAGATATTTCAGGCGGCTATCAAGGTCAAGAGCCGGAATGCTTGATGCTTCGGCTGTGACTGAAGAAAGTTTTTCAAAACCAGCGACATCCAGTTTTGCGGTAGCCTTGGCACCGGCATCAATTACAAGAGACTGGGAAACGGCAATCTCCGGATTGGCCTGGCGCACTTCTATGTTCACCTCATCTGTTGACGAATCGGAAGAAGCCTTGCAAACAGCCTTCACCGTTGCGGAACCTGCCTTTGATGAAGCCCTCATCTTGAAATAGACGGTCTTGTCGCCCGCAGAAGGAAGCGTCACGCTCTTTTTAGATTCCCCAACAACTTCCAGGGCACCGCTTGAAACAAGCTCCACCTTAACCTCCCCGACGCGGTCTTCAAGGGCCATCACGGTAACTGGAACAGATATCTCGTCCTGCGTGCCCACAAGCCTTGGAAGAGTGAGGCGCGTCATCACAGGCTTGGTAACCTGAACCTGGTTTTGCGCACAACCCATGTTATGGCCGTCGGTTGCCACAATCATTGCACGCAGCGTGCCCACATATTTTGGAAGCTCGGCGTCTATCTTCACCTTGCCTTTCGCCCCCACGGTGTATGGGCCGAAGAACATGGAAACCGGAGGAAAACGGTCCGAAACCGAATCCGGGGCGATATCTGCATTCTCGCCGTCACCGCCTATAGCAAAAAGCTGTTCCATCTTGGCGCCATATGCACCTATAACAGCGTTGTAAAGGTCCCAGGTACGCACGCCAAGTGCCTCAGTAGCAAAGAAATGCTTCCAAGGATCAGGGGTCTTGAAAGAGGTGAGGTTAAGCAAGCCCTCATCCACAAGGGCCACAACGAAACTCATAGGACGGCCGTCGCGTTCACGCACATTGAAGGAAAGCTTTCCCTCCGGGGCTGTCTTGGCAGGAAGGTCCGCAATAGGGTTAAGATGGGTGGAAGCCTCTTCCACATTGATCCTCTGCACGCCGAACATGCGTATAGGGGCGTCATTGGCGCTGCTGTTGTACGGTTGAATCATGCTTACCGAAGCATAGATATTCGGAGCCATATCGGCAGAAACAGGAATTTCTATTGCGGTATTGTTTTCCGTGCAGTTCACCCAGAAGGTCTTCAGCACACTTCCTCCTTTTTCCAGGGACACCAGCGCTTTTGCTCCGTCTGCGGAAGGAATCAGCAGGCGGGCCTTCTCTCCGGCACGGTAGCTTTCCTTATCCAAAGATATAGGAAGGCGTGTGGCCGACGAAGCATCGGCATTCAGCTGGCTTTCATATGAAGCGCGAACCATCACAACCGCCGAAGTGGCATGGCAGCCGGCATCGTCACAT
This sequence comes from Bacteroidales bacterium, assembly GCA_024401715.1. Taxonomy (GTDB): domain Bacteria; phylum Bacteroidota; class Bacteroidia; order Bacteroidales; family UBA932; genus Cryptobacteroides. The sequence goes on along the minus strand of JAKSKO010000029.1, from coordinate 8,581 downwards.
ACCCTTATGAAATAGAAACCGCTCTCCTCCTTGTCAAATGCAACGGGAACCGTTCCCTTGCCATCGGTGAGGGTCTTTGTGATTGTCTTGTATGGTTTCATGTATGAATCGCGGGCATACTGAGCCAGACGGTCCGAAGATGAACTCCACCACCAGTTCCATCCCATTTTGTACAGTTCGATGGTAAGACCCACATTCTGGCTGTACTCCGCCCCGTTCCTGTCCACGGCTACAAGGCTGATGTTGTGGCTGAGCTTTCTGTCCAGGTATTCGTCGCCCCATTTATCGGTCTTTACAGGCAGTTTCATACCTATATAACGTTTGTATGGCGAAACGGATGCCGAACTTACGCTGGTGCTGAAATCACCGTTCTTTTCAAACACACGGGTGGTGAAAGAGGCCTTCAGCATGCCAGGGGCGGAAGAAGCGTCATATTTTGCATTGAAGCGCATGTTTCCGCCCGCATCGGTGCGGCCTTCATAAAGCCTGACGGTCTGCTGATCGAAACTGCGGCTGCGGTCTGTGAAGCAGTAGCCGGGATAGTTCTTGAATGAGGTGGGAGCCGAACTGAATGTAGCCTCCATCACTGTGCTAAGGCCATCGGCAGGAATGCCTACGTTCCATTTTGCACTCAGTTTGCCGGAGATTGCCGAAGACGGAAGTATCTTTGAATCCGGCTCCAGGCTGATGAGGATATTGTTAGGCTTCACCGTCTCTATCCTTACTGCTTTTGTCCAGCTTTGGCCGCCCATGCTTACAACGGCATTCCATCTGCCGGTTGGTGCGTTCCTGTCGGTTTTCAGGCAGAAGGAATAAAGTCCGTCCCTGCCGCTGTTGGACACCTCCGTACGCATCAGCTGGCCCATAGGGTCATAGAGATTCACGCTTACAGGATGATTCTGCGGAAGAGAGCCACGCTCTGCGCAGGCAATGAACGAAAGGTGTATTTCATCGCCGGGACGCCATACTCCCCTTTCGGCAAATATGAAACCCTTGATTCCGCCTTTTGCGGTAACGCCTCCTACATCAAAATTGCTAAGGGAAAGACTTTCGCCGGGTTTCACGCACAGATAGGCCTTGTCTTTGCCGTCGGACACTATCGCCGTGATGGCCCTGTCATTCTGGATGCGCGCGGTGAACATGCCCTCGCCATCGGTGCGGCCCGATGCAAGGCACTGATTCACATCATTATAAAGATCCACCCTGGCTCCGGAAACCGCTGTGGCGGAAATGATATCGGTAACTATTATGCGGTATTCTCCGTCTTCACCCTGCTTTGCAATCACGGCAAGATCGGAAACCAGCACATTGCGGGTTCTGTCTGCGTAGTCCTTCCAACTGCCCAGCCAGTAGTCGCTTTCATATCTCTCATCGTTGAAGCTGGCAAGAGGCTCTACGCCGCCAAGTTCTATCTTATAGATGGCTCCACGCTGCACATTCACCATACCGGCAAGGTTAAGCCCGTAATTTGAAGGACTGGCCAGAAGCGCATCATCGCTGCCCAGAAGTATGGTGGTGTCCAGAATCTGCCTTGCAACATTGCCCAAATAGCACTCGGCATCGGACAGACGGTTGTTCTGCAGGAACTGAAGAACGTTGTTCTCGTATATCCTGCGGCAGCGCACCCTCACCTTCCTGTAATTTGAGCTTTCAAAATGGATGTTCATACCTCCTGCGGAAGGAAGCACGGTACCTTTGGAAACGAAACGGAGGAAAGGCTCCTTTGAAGGGACTGCAAACCAGCTCTCGTATTCCTCGCTCATGCCATGTCCCGAAGCGCTTTTCAAAGATTTCAGTATTCTGATTTCCTGACGTCCCTCCGGCTTCTGTGAAGGGGTGATCTTAAGGATATTTGCATCGGCAACAAATGTAAGTCTGCCGGCCGATGGCATTGTGACCAGGGACGGGAAATCCTGGCGAGGTGCTATTACATCGGAGAATGTCACCTCATAGTGATAAGGGTCTGCAACCACTTTTGAGGAAACGGCACAGAACACTTCACGTCCGGGAACGATGTATGTTTTTTCTTCAGAGATGGAATAGCGTTCCAGTTTGCAGGAAAATTTAAGCTGGAGTGGCATGTCTCCCGCCTTGATTCCGGAAAAATGTGCCGAATGGGAAAGGCCGTCCTGGGAGTGGTCCCATGCCACCGATCCAACGGAAGACGGGACGGAAGTCCTTTTCTCCAGATATTCGGGATCCAAAGGGTCTGAACTGATGATATCCATGGAAAGCGTGTAATTCCATGCATCACCTGCCGAATCGCAGGTAAGGCTGCCCCAGTTGATACTGGCCATAGGCGCAAGTGTGGTGAAAGTGCATTTGCTCTTGCCTTTGCCTATCCCGGCCTTGGAAAGATTGATGCTCAGCTGATATTCACGCCTGTATTCCAGCGGTGTGGCAGGATAGAGGTTAAGCGTGGAGGCATCATCGGAAAGTTCCACTTCGAAATCGAAGGCAGGGCTTACGGAAATGCTCTTTTTTAGGCGGGACACATCTGTTCCCGCCCATGTGGCACCGTTGCTGAATGCAAGGCACATCGGATCGCTGTATCGTATATTCTGGGGGCAAGTGACTGTCATGTCTGCATCCCCATTCCCTTTGCAGGCTCCAAGCATCAGAGCTGACATTGCAAGGAGCAGGACAACATTCTTCAAATCTCTCATGATAAACAAATTATCCTGCAATTTAAGAAATTTATGTAAATTGCGTATTGAATGAAGCTAAAGAAATACATATTGATTGCCACAGGAGCGCTGTGCATCGCTGCCTATACATTCTGCCTGCCGCGCAAGCTGTTCAGCACACCTGTGAGTTCGGTGCTTCTTAGCAGCGACGGGCTTCTGATGGGAGCCAGGGCCGCAGCCGACGGGCAGTGGCGTTTCCCGCCTTCGGAGAGCATTCCAGATAAGTTTGCCCAGGCAATCATCTGTTACGAAGACAAACGATTCAGGCATCATCCCGGCGTGGATGCAGTTGCCGTGGCAAGAGCCCTGAAATCCAATTTCAGCGCCGGAAAGGTGAAAAGCGGCGCCAGCACCATCACCATGCAGGTGATACGTCTAAGCAGGCCGGACAAGCCCCGCAGCATCGGCGAAAAGATTCTGGAGGCCATCATGGCCACAAGGCTGGAACTGCGTTGCAGCAAAGATGAAATACTGCGCTTTTATGCCGACAACGCCCCTTTCGGAGGCAATGTGGTGGGCATTCAGGCGGCAGCGTGGAGATACTGGGGACGGAGCGCAGACGAACTTTCATGGGCCGAAGCCGCCACATTGGCCGTACTGCCAAACTCCCCCGCCCTCATTCACCCCGGAAGGGGAAGGGAAAAGCTGCTTGAGAAAAGGGACTTTCTGCTTGGCAAGCTTTACCGGGCAGGAAAAATAGATTCCCTGGAATATAGCCTATCCATGGAAGAGCCGCTGCCGGACAAACCTCTGGCCCTGCCGGACATGGCGCACCACTACCTTGAAAGCGCACGCAACTCTTCCCCGGACAGGATGATACGCAGCAGTCTGGATTACCGCAGGCAGGCAGCGGCAGAAAGAATCCTGGACAAGTTTACCGACACTTATTCGGGAAACAAGGTGTACAACATGGCGGCTGTTATCCTGGACGTAAAGAGCGGAGAGCCCATAGTGTATTGCGGAAATGTGGGGGCCGGGAGCCGGAAGAACGGCTGCGATGTGGATGTGACCGTGGCCAGAAGAAGCAGCGGAAGCACTCTCAAGCCGCTTCTTTATGCCGGGATGCTGGACAGGGGGATGATACTTCCCGGAATGCTTGTGGCCGATACACCGTTCCACCTGAAGGATTTCTCGCCCAGCAACTACAGCCACAGTTTCGACGGGGCCGTGACGGCGGAAAGCGTTATACAGCGTTCACTGAATGTGCCCAGCGTGAGGATGTTACAGGAATATGGAACGGCAGGCTTCATAGACCTTCTGGGAAAATGCGGCTTCACCACCATAGACCGCGGAGAAGACACATACGGACTATCTCTGATACTGGGCGGAGCGGAAATCACGCTTTTGGAGCTTGCCACCTGCTACAGGAACATGGCCTGCTGCCTGCGCGGGGAGACAAACGGCTTCCCCATAGGCAAAGGGGCGGTATGGTGCACCTTTGAGGCCCTCAAGGGAGTTACGCGCCCCGAAGAGGAAGGCTCATGGCAGAATTTCTCCTCATCCAGAGATGTTGCATGGAAGACAGGCACCAGCTATGGCAACAGGGACGCATGGAGCGTGGGCGTCACAAGGGATTACGTGGTTGCCGTATGGGTGGGAAACTGCAATGGCGAGGGGCGTCCGGCGCTTACGGGCGTGGGATATGCAGCCCCGGTGATGTTCGAGCTGTTCGGGCTTCTGGACTGGACGCCGTGGTTTGACAAGCCTTATGACGACTTGCATGAGCTGGAGGTGTGCAGTGACAGCGGCCACCCATGCTCGGCTATATGTCCCGCAGAGCAGCGCACAACTGTGTGGGTGCCACGTACCGATGCCCTGCCGCCGGTATGCCCATATCACAGGACTGTGCATCTTAGTGAGGATGGGCGCTATCAGGTAGACAGCGGATGCTACGATGCCACCCGCATAAGAAACGAGGTATGGTTCGTGCTGCCGCCATCGTGGCAATGGTATTTCCGCAAGAAGCATCCCGATTACAGGGAACTGCCGCCTTTCCATCCTGATTACTCCGGAGAGCGGAGTGCATCGGCCATACAGATTATCTATCCCCAGGCTGGAATGAGCATTGTTACGCCGCTGGACCTTGACGGGAAAAGCCGCGGCGTTGTATTCTCCGCGGCCCATGTTAATCCCGGGACCACACTTTTCTGGCACCTGGATTCCGATTATCTGGGCAGCACCAGTAACGAGCATAAGATAAGTGCAGTGCCCGCACCGGGAGAACACCGCCTTATTGTCACCGACAGCAACGGCAACAGCGCCGCAGTAGCTTTCACATCAAAATAGCAACTGAAACAAATGGGACATTCAGTCTGGATTATGCCGGGTTCAGAACTCTTGATTCCATAGTACGGACGAACACCATTTTCGGGCAGAAGCCGTTCACGGTTATAAGCCAGAAATTCCGTAATCAACTGGCGGGGCATTGCAACTCAAACCGAATCTGAGATCCCCAGCCTCATTTTCGTGGAATGACTGGAGATTTTTATATCGGTTTCACGCGCTGTGTTCATGGGAGGTGTCTCCAGACTCGCCTTAAAAGTGAGGCTGGGGATTGAATAACATTATTTTGGTGGATTGCCATATTTTATTAAATTTGTATGGATTGAACCTAAATGCTTAATCTTATACAAAATTATATGGAAGCAAATTACATGAAAGTGGCTCAGAGTTGGCTGGAAGGCAACTTTGACCAGCAGACCAAAGACGAGGTCAAGAAACTGATGGACACAGATCCGGTTGCATTGGAGGATGCTTTTTACCGTAATCTTGAATTCGGTACAGGCGGTCTTCGCGGTGTGATGGGTGTTGGTACCAACCGTATGAACAAATATGTTGTGGGTATGGCAACACAGGGCCTGGCAAACTACATCAAACAGAATGTGAAAGGTGAGGGCCTTAACGTGAGCATCTCTTACGACAGCCGTAACCACAGCCAGGAGTTCGCACAGATCAGTGCAGAGATCCTTGCGGCAAACGGCCTTGACGTATATCTTTTCGAGAGCCTTCGCCCAACTCCGGAGCTTAGCTATGCAATCCGTGCAAACAAGAGTATTGCAGGTATCATGGTAACAGCTTCTCACAACCCTGCAGAGTATAACGGTTACAAAGTGTTCTGGGAGGGTGGCGCACAGATCACCAGCCCTGTAGACAAGGACATCGTTGCAGAGGTGGGCAAGATTACCGATCCTTCAATGATTCTTTACACCGCACCAGAGGGCGCAAAGGCAGGTAAGATCACAATGATGGGTGCCGACATGGATGAGAAATACATCAGCGACATCCTCACACTCATGCTTACCCCTGAGGCGCGTGCAAAACACACAGACCTCAAACTGGTTTACACTCCTCTCCACGGTACAGGTGTCCACATCGTTCCTGAGTGTCTGAAACGTCTGGGCTTCACAAACGTATACCACGTTCCTGCACAGGATGTTAACGACGGCAATTTCCCTACTGTAATGTCTCCTAACCCAGAGGAACCATCGGCTCTTAAGATGGCTCTTGAGGTTGCAGACAAAGAGGGTGCTGACATCGTTCTTGCAACAGACCCTGATGCAGACCGTATGGGTATCGCAGTACGCGACAACGAGGGCAAGATGGTTCTTCTGAACGGTAACCAGACTGCTTCCATCATGACATACTACATCCTCCGCCGCTGGAAAGAGCTTGGCAAACTGGATGGCACAGAGAACTATATCGTTAAGACTATCGTAACAACAGAGCTTCTGCGCGACATCGCTTCCAGCTTCGGCGCAAAATGCTACAACGTTCTCACTGGCTTCAAATATATCGCAGAGGTTGTACGCAACAACGAGGGTAAATCCAAATTCATCTGCGGTGGCGAGGAAAGCTACGGCTTCAACGTTGGCGAGTTCGTACGCGACAAAGACGCTCCAATCGCATGTTCTATGGTTGCAGAGGCTGCAGCGTGGGCACTGGAGCAGGGCATGACACTCTACCAGCTGCTTCAGCAGATCTACAAAGAGTACGGCTACCGCAAAGAGTCCCTCATCTCTGTTGTACGCAAGGGTAAATCCGGCGCAGAGGAGATTGCACAGATCATGACCGACTACCGTCAGAACCCTCCTGCAGAGATTGCAGGCAGCCCTGTGGTTAAGGTTGTGGACTATCTGAAGACAGAGGAGACAGGTCTTCCTAAGAGCAACGTTCTCCAGTTCTTCAGCAAGGACGGTGATGTTGTTTCCGTACGTCCTTCAGGTACAGAGCCTAAGATCAAATTCTACTTCGGCGCAGCAGGCGATACTGCCGATGCCAAGATTGAGGCTCTCCGTGCACAGTTCGGCAAATAATCATTGCATTTGATTCAAGGAAGGCGGCTTATAAGGTTTTCAAGGACTTTATGGTCGCTTTCCTTTACTTTGTATACATATGACAGAGAATAAGGCTGGTTCCAAGGCACTGGGTTATCTTTACGGGGCTGCCGCAGCGGCAAGCTATGGTCTGAATCCCACATTCGCCCTTCCTCTTTATGCCGATGGCATGAACCCTGATTCCGTGCTCATGCTGCGCTATCTCTTTGCCATATTGATGCTGGTGGTGATGATGCTCCTGCGCCGCAGGTCTTTCAAGATTCCGCCAACTGCAATCCCGCAGGTGTTCGTCCTGGGCATGCTGATGAGCCTGTCCTCGCTAACCCTGTTTCTAAGCTACAACTATATGGCAGCCGGCATAGCGTCCACAATGCTGTTCGTATACCCCATAATGGTGGCCGTAATCATGACTCTGTTCTACAAAGAGCATCTTTCCGTACTCACCACGCTTTGCATAATCCTGGCCTTCTTCGGGGTTATGCTCCTGTACAGAAATGCCGAAGGCGAGTCCCTGAGCATGCTGGGAACCATTTTCGTGATGCTTTCGGCCCTGTCCTATTCCATATATCTTGTGGCAATTAATTCCAAGAGCCTGGAAAAGATTCCAACCCTTACCCTCACATTCTATGTGGTGCTGTTCGGCAGCCTGCTGTTCGTGGGAAGGCTTCTTACCGATGTTCCGCTTATCCTTCCGTCGTCGCCGCTTCTGTGGCTGGATGCAGTTGCCCTGGCTTTCTTCCCAACGGCCTTCTCCCTGATATGCACCACAAGGGCAATACAACTGATAGGTTCCACACAGACTTCCATACTTGGCGCACTGGAGCCGGTCACCGCAATTTTCATGGGCATATTGCTCTTCAACGAAAGTGTTACTCCGCGTGAATGTTGCGGAATTTTCCTCATACTTTTTGCCGTCTCCATGGTCATTGGAAAGGATTCCATGGAGAACTCCGTTGTGGCAAAACAACTTATGAGAATGCGCCTTATGTTCCCGAAAGGGAAGAGAAAATAGCCCTTTTTCAAGGTTTTTTGCCTTAAAATTGCTGATTTTCAGTAATTTATGTCGTTTTTTTGGCTACTTTTTTGCTTTTTTCATTTAAAAGGCCTTACCTTTGTACTGGATAAGGCTATGGATGACGCGCAAATAGGCCAGATGCCAATCCTTTGATTGAACCCGTCAGGAATCAATTCCCGGACGCAGTATTCAAGAAAGACTAGAGGGCCCGTGAGGGCCCTTTCCATTTCTGCCGATTTTTCTAGCTCCCGATGCCCCAGGGCTTGCCACCGTATTATTCAATCCCCAGCCTCACTTTTAAGGCGAGGCTGGAGACACCTCCCATGAACACAGCGCGTGAAACCGATATAAAAATCTCCAGCCATTCCACAAAAATGAGGCTGGGGATTTCAGATTCGGTTTGAGGCCCATTGGGTACCGGGTGGGGCGTTGCATAAGCAAACATTGCGAGCCCATGGCGTCGCGAGCGAAGGCCAGATGGTGATTTTTCGCGTTGCGAGCATGTCGATAGCGAGTGCAACGAGCGGTGAATCGACCGAGCAGCG
>JAKSKO010000028.1 GCA_024401715.1 Bacteroidales bacterium | reverse complement strand
AATGGCACCTTCCTTCCCGCACTCGACGGAAATCTTCACATCCAGGCTGTCTCCCGGCATGCTGAGGTACTGCAGCAGCACGTCATGGGTTGCCGGATCCAGAGACAGATCGGCGGCGCTTTTGCGTCCGTCCACAAAAAGAGTGTATTTCTTCACGCCCTCCACCTTTATGCAGGCATTCGCATAGCCCTGGTTCTGAAGCGAGAAATACAGCTGGTGGAACTGGGTTGCAGTGCTGTCCGGCGCCGGGATGGAACTTGTCCAGGAAGCATTTTCCAAGCGCCCGCTGCCTTTTATAGTCTGTGTAAACGATTCAAAATCAAATGCTTTGCCATTCACATTCACGCTATCCACCATATATGGTCTGTTCAGCGTATAAGGTCCGGCATATTTGAAAGTATCCACTTTGATTGTTTCGGCCGATGCAGCATGAACGGCAAACGCCGCGATGGCTGCAGATGCAAGTTTCAATAGATTTTTCATAACTTAGTTTTACAAACGGGACAAAGATAGGTTTTTTTTGTTAATCTGCGGCCGATAGGGTATCTTTGCAACGCATGGTTGTATGGTACAACTTGCGAAACTTAAGCGAGAAATGAGGATAGATATCATTACCGTTGTTCCGGAGCTGCTGGAAAGCCCGCTGAACCATTCCATAGTTGGCAGAGCCAAAGCCAAGGGCCTGGTGGAGATTTACATACACAATCCCAGGGACAAATACGGCAAGGGGCCACGCAAACAGGTGGACGACTACTGCTATGGCGGAGATGCCGGAATGGTGCTGATGTGCGAGCCCATCTTCAAGATGATTGAAGAGCTCACCAGCCAGCGCAAGTACGACGAGATAATCTTCATGACCCCGGACGGAGAGCAGTTCAGCCAGTCTATGGCAAACGAGCTTTCCCTGAAAGAGAACATAATCATACTCTGCGGCCACTACAAAGGCGTGGACCACAGGATAAGGGAGCATCTCATCACAAAGGAAATAACCGTGGGAGACTATGTCCTCAGCGGAGGTGAGATTCCCGCCGCAATTGTTGCCGATGCCCTTGTACGCCTTATTCCAGGCGCACTCACAGACGAGACATCGGCCCTGTCAGACTCTTTCCAGGACGACCTTCTCTCCCCTCCCGTATACACCAGACCGGCATCATTCAACGGCTGGGATGTTCCTGAGGTGCTGCTTTGCGGAGACCCGAAGAAGATACAGGCATGGCAGGACGAGCAGGCCCTTGAAAGAACTGCAAGATTAAGGCCCAATCTGCTGAAAAAATTGGAAGGAAAGCAGAATTAAGCTATATTTGTATCCCGTTGTGTAAATCGTAATATAAGATGAAAAACGGGTTCGATAACGAAAAATACCTCCGTATCCAATCGGAACACATCAAGGAGCGTATTAATCAATTTCAAGGTAAACTGTACATGGAATTCGGCGGCAAGATTGTTGACGACTACCATGCTGCACGTGTCCTTCCGGGCTTCCAGCCGGACAGCAAGCTGCAGATGCTTGTGGAACTTAAGGACATGGCCGATATCATAATCGTGATAAGCGCGCTGGACATAGACAAAAACAAGGTTCGCGGAGACTATGGCATAACCTATGACGAGGACGTTCTTCGTCTGAAAGACGAGTATGAAAGCAGAGGTCTGCATGTTGCAGGCGTTGTAATCACACACTTCAACGGCCAGCAGAGTTCGGTGAACTACCGTCAGAGACTGGAAAAACAGGGTATCGCCGTTTATTACCTATATAATATAGAGGGTTATCCCCACAATGTGGATTACATCTGCTCCGACGAGGGCTTCGGCAAGAACGAATACGTGAAGACAGAGCGTCCGCTTGTTGTGGTAACCGCTCCGGGCCCGGGTTCAGGCAAGATGGTAACCTGCCTCAGCCAGCTGTACAACGAATTCAAACGCGGAACAAAGGCTGGCTATGCCAAATTCGAAACCTTCCCCGTTTGGAATCTCGCGCTGAAACATCCCGTAAACGTTGCATACGAGGCGGCAACTGCCGACATGAACGACGTGAACATGATAGACCCGTTCCATCTGGAAGCCTACGGAAAGGTTTGCGTGAACTATAACCGCGACATCGAGGCCTTCCCTATCCTGAATGCAATTTTCGAGGGCATCTACGGCAACAGTCCGTACAAATCCCCTACCGACATGGGTGTGAACATGGTTGGCCACTGCATAAGCGACGACCTCGTTTGCAGCGAGGCTTCACGTCAGGAGGTTATCCGCCGCTACTACAATGCCGTAGGCAACCTTGCACTGGGCAAATGCAACGACAGTGAAGTAAGCAAACTCTCAACCCTTATGCGTCAGATGGGCATCACCACAGACTACCGCAAGGTTGTGCCTGCATGCAGGGAAAAAGCCGAAGTTTGCAATTCCGCATCGGCCGCTATAGAACTGCCTGACGGAAAGATACTTACTTCAAAATCAATTCCCCTTCTTGGCGCAAGTGCGGCACTATTGTTGAATGCAACAAAATATCTGGCCTGCATAGGCAAGGACGCAAAACTTATCCCGGCCGAGATGATAGAACCTATACAGGAACTGAAGGTGCAGCACCTTGGCGGTCACAACCCGCGTCTGCACACAGATGAGGTCCTTATCGCCCTAAGCATGCTTAGCATAAGCGATCCACGGTGCAAGGCTGCAATAGAACAGCTGCCAAAGCTAAAAGGTTCCCAGATGCACACATCGGACATGCTTAGCGAGGTGGACCGCAAGACGCTGAAGAAGCTGGGAATAGAACTCACCTGCGAGCCAAAGATAAAGAAAAAGAAATTTTAGTGTAGTTTTCCTCCCGGCGTAGTGTCTAACAAGTTAGAAATTTAGGATAAATGATAAAACTGGAGAATATAAACAAGACCTACACCGGAGGAACTTCCCTCCACGTTCTCAAAGGTCTTAACCTTCACATCAAGGAAGGGGAATTCGTGTCCATCATGGGCGCATCCGGCAGCGGCAAATCCACGCTGCTTAATATTCTTGGTATACTGGACAACTACGACACCGGAAGCTACAGGCTGAATGGAGTTCTCATAAAGGATCTTGACGAGAAAACCGCAGCCGAATACCGCAACAAAATGATTGGTTTCGTATTCCAGTCATTCAACCTTATTTCTTTCAAAAACGCAATGGAAAACGTTGCGTTGCCGCTTTACTATCAGGGCGTATCACGCAAAGAGCGTAATGCAAGGGCCCTTGACTACCTGGACAAGATGGGTATGAAAGACTGGGCCACACACCTTCCTTCAGAAATGTCCGGAGGACAGAAACAGCGAGTGGCAATCGCCCGCGCACTGGTGACGAAACCCAAGGTGGTTCTGGCCGATGAGCCTACGGGAGCATTGGATTCAAAGACTTCCCTGGAGGTGATGAACATCCTGAAGCAGATAAACCGCGAAACAGGCGTAACCATAATCATGGTAACCCACAGCCCGGAAATGGCCGAGCTCACAGACAAGATAATCAACATCAAGGACGGAGTGATAGGCTCTGTCGTTGAAACAGGTAACAGGGAGTAATGTTCGATCTCATAGCCGACATACTAAGCGCCCTGGGCAAAAACAAGCTGCGCACCTTCCTCACAGGCTTTTCAATGGCCTGGGGTATCTTCATCCTGATGGTGCTCCTTGGAAGCGGCAACGGCCTGCGCAATGCCATCCTTCAGAACTATTCGGATGTATCGGCCAACACCATGGATATGTGGGTGGGAAGAACCACCATGCCGTACAACGGTCTTGCCAGCGGCCGAAAGATTGTCGTGGAGAAGAAAGATCTGGATTACATGCGCAAGGAATTCCCGCAGATAAGTGCAATCTCTCCCACCAGGAACGTCTGGGGAACCACGGAAACCTACGGGGCTGAATATATCACAGGAGGCGGTTTGTACGGAGTCACCCCGGACTACTTCAAGATAAACGTGTTCAACCTTATCGAGGGCCGTAACATCAACGATCTGGACCAGCAGGAGATGCGCAAGGTGGTGGTTATGCACAAACGTAACGTAACCAATCTTTTCAAGGGGAAAGATCCCATCGGTGAGTATATAGTAGTGAACAACGTTCCATACAAGGTGATAGGTGTATACAACAACCAGGACAGGGAAAGCACCCCTGCAGACCTTGTGCCGCTAAGCACCGTGGAAAAGATTTATCCAAGCAGGGACGGCTATGGCAACATCACCCTGAAACTGGAGGGAATCAAGAACAAGGAGCAGAGTGACGCCTTTGAGGAGAAATTCCGCAGCAGCCTTGCATCCAGATTCGGATATCACCCGCAGGACAGGTCTGCAATATGGATGTGGAACGCAACCAGCAGTTATTTCGAAAGCCTCAACATCATAAACGGCATCACCATCTTCCTATGGCTCATAGGCATAGGAACCCTGATTGCCGGCGTGGTGGGCATTTCCAACATCATGCTGGTTACAGTAAAGGAAAGGACCAAGGAATTCGGCATAAGAAAGGCTTTGGGAGCACGTCCGCGCAATGTCATAGCCCTCATCCTCACAGAATCCCTGCTTATAACGGCCTCTTTCGGCTATGCGGGAATGCTGCTGGGACTGGGACTGCTGAATCTTCTGCAGAAAGCCTTTCCAGGGCCGGATCCGAATGCCGAGGGTTTCACCCCTTCTGTTTTCTCCAACCCTTCGATAGATCTTGGCATAGCGTTCAGCGCCATGGCCATACTTATAGTAGCATCACTTTTCGCAGCCTACATGCCTGCACGTAGAGCGGTGGCAGTCAAACCAATAGAAGCCCTTCATTATGAGTAGACTTATAGATTCGGACAGGCTGGGTGAGGTTTGGATAACCATCAGCAGCAATAAAAGGCGAAGCCTGCTTACGGCATTCGGCGTATTCTGGGGCATGTTCATGCTGGTAATCATGCTAAGCATGGGCCGAGGCATCACCAACGGCATTTTCAGCGGCATCAACTCCATACCGCAGAACATGTGTCTGGGCTTCAGCTCGCAGACGACAATCCCCTACGCCGGTTTCAGGAAAGGACGCTGGTGGAGGATCAAGGAATCCGATATGGAAGCCATACGCACGCAGATTCCGGAAATAGCAATGGTGACTCCAATGGTTCAGGGCAGAAGCGTGAACGTTTCCTACAGGGACAAGAGTTCCACATACAGGATCAGGGGTGTGGACGGTGCATATTCGTCACTGATGCCTGTAAACATAATTGAAGGCCGATACATCAACGATCTGGACGTGAAGGAATGCCGCAAGGTGTGCGTACTGGGAAAAAGGATTGTGGACGAAATCTATAAAGGCAAATCTCCGGTCGGAAGCTATGTGATGGTGGGCGGCATAAGCTATCAGTGCATAGGCATATCAGAAAGTTCCAGCAACAATATCAACATCGGAGGCAGTGAGGACGAGATGGTAACCATGCCATACACGCTTGTGCAGCGCATATACAACCTGGGAGACGAAATCCACATCCTCCTGATGATAGGACGTGAGGACATGCCTGTGAAGATGCTGGAAGAGGGCGTCAGGAACGTTATCTACAGCCGCCACCAGATATCTCCGGAAGATACCAAGGCGATGGAATTCTTCAATCTGGACCAGATTCTGCAGGTGTTCAGGGCCCTTGTCATGGGTCTTAACATACTAATATGGATTGTGGGACTGGGAACCCTGTTCTCCGGAGCCATTGGCGTAAGCAACATCGTGATGATAACCGTGAAGGAAAGGACCACCGAGATTGGCGTGCGAAGGGCCATAGGTGCAAAGCCTTTCGATATCGTAAGCCAGATAATGAGCGAAAGCCTGGTGATAACCTTTGTAGCCGGTCTTGCCGGCCTTATCGGAGGTATATTCACAATGGGCTTCATAGAGAAATTGGGAGACATAAGCATTGGCGAAAGTTCAATTAAGCTGGTGAATCCGTCACTGGACTTCAACACCGCAATCGCCGCTTTTGCGGTAATTATAATCATAGGACTGCTGTCCGGTCTGATGCCGGCTGCCAGAGCAATGAAAATCAAGGCTATAGATGCCATCAGGGAAGAATAAAAAATATAAACAGATATGAAAAAAGTTGCGAATATTGCTATCGTAGCATTAATTGTATTGGCCATTCTCGGCACCTTCTATTCTTTGTGGAAGAAATCCCGTCCGGAGATTGAGGTATTCAATCTTGTAAAGGCCGAAACAACCACAATTGTGAAACAGACCGTGGCAACAGGCAAGGTGGAGCCCCGTGACGAGGTTAACATCGTGCCGCAGATTGCAGGTATAGTGTCCGAACTTCTGAAGGAAGCAGGAGACAAGGTGGAGAAAGACGAGATCATTGCCAAGATAAAGGTGGTTCCCGATATCTCTCAGCTTAACAATGCCGAAACCCAGGTGGAAAACGCAAAGCTTAACCTGAATCTTGCAACCCAGGACTATGAGCGCGTTTCGCAGCTTTACAAACAGGGCGTTGCCACCTTGGAAGAATACCAGAAAAGCGAGAACAGCTATAACAGCGCACAGCGCAGCTATGACAGCGCAAAGAACACCCTTGATATCGTAAAGAACGGTGTAACAAGCAAATACGCCTCATACTCAAACAACAACATCAAGTCTACAATTACCGGAACCATACTGTCCGTACCTGTGAAGGTTGGTAATTCCGTTATCCAGGCAAACACAATGAATGCAGGTACCACAATAGCAACCGTGGCCGATATGAGCGACATGCTATTCATAGGCAACATAGACGAAACAGAGGTTGGCAGCCTTAAGGAGGGCATGCAGCTAAGCGTTACGATAGGTGCCATCAAGGACAGGAAATTCGACGCTGTCCTGGAGTATATCTCCCCTAAAAGTACAGAGAACAACGGCGCCATACTCTTCGAGATCAAGGCAGCAGTGAATGTGCAGGGCGATGCCTATGTGCGTGCCGGATACAGCGCAAATGCAGAGATTACCCTGGAGAAGGTGGAGGATATCATGGCTATTCCGGAGAGCGTGGTACTGTTCGAGGATGGCAATCCATACGTTATGGTATACACCGGCAGCAAGGGAGAGAAGCAGAACTTCGAAAGAAGGGATGTGGAGCTTGGCCTGTCTGACGGCATCAATATCCAGGTTCTGAAAGGTCTGGACGGCACAGAGGAGATAAAAGGTGCCAAAATCCAGAAAGAGAAAGACGTAAAAAAATCCAATAAGTAGAAAATGAAAAGATTCGCAATATTTCTTGCCTTTGCAAGCTGCTCGGTTGCCGCATTCGCACAGACCTGGAGCCTGGGAGACTGCATACAGTATGCCCTGGACCAGAACATAAGGCTTAGGCAGCAGCAGATCAACGTGGAGAACGCAGAGGTTAACCTGCTCACAACCAAACTGTCACGCCTTCCAAGCATCAACGGTTCTGCAAGCGAATACTACAACATAGGCCGTGCACAGAACCGCGAAGGAATTACAGTGGACAAGGGTTCGGCGCAGACATCATTCGGAGTTAACGCTTCCCTCAACGTATTCCAGGGCATGAAGATTCTTTTCCAGACAAAGGCGGACAAACTTTCTCTTGCTGCGGCAACCCAGGATCTGGAGCAGGCCCGCCAGGATCTCAGCATCAATATCACAGCCCTTTATCTACAGGTTCTGTATACCAAGGAAGAGGAGACAGTTGCACGCAAGAAGATTGAAGTGAATATGGACATGCTGGAGAAAACAAGGAAGATGGTGGAGGCCGGCCGAAGCAGCGAAAGTGAGCTGTATGAAGCGGAATCCGCCCTTGCTGCCGCCCAGAGTGCCCTTATCGATGCCATCAATTCTAGGCAAACAGCAATTCTGGACCTTGCCCAGGCTATGAACTACACTGAATATGTGGACTTCGACATCCAGACTCCGGAAGCAGACGATATCGTCACATCGGCCATTATGTCTGTGGCACCGGTGGATACGGTATACAACGATTATATCGTGCGCAGGCCGTCGGTTAAAGCGGCAGAATTCCGTCTTCAGCAGGCCCAGCGCAATGTGAAGGTTGCCCAAAGCAGCTATTACCCTTCGCTTAACTTCGGAGCATCATACAGCACCGGATACTATTCGATGCAGGCTATGGCAAGCGGCAACGGCTCCTTCTGGCAGCAGCTTAACCAGAACGGCAGCCCAAGCATAGGCTTAAGCCTTAACGTTCCTATTTTCAACAAGTTACAGACACGCAACTCTGTACGCATCGCAAAAAACAACGTAAGGAACCAGCAGCTGGCCCTGGAACAGGAAAAGCTTAGCGTATACAAGGAGGTTCAGCAGGCATATGTGAACGCGATGGCGGCATACCACAAGTATCTTGCCGGCCTGAAGAGCGAGGCTGCGGCAATAAAGGCCTTCGAGTTCGAGAAAATGAAATACGAATCCGGCCGAAGCACCGCCTACCAGTATAACGAAATGAATACCAAGATGGCCAATGCAAGCTCCCAGCTGGCCCAGGCCAAATACAATTTCCTGCTTCGCGCAAAGATTCTTGACTTTTACCGCGGCGAGCCACTTTATTAGTTTATCTTATTTATCTTATGAAATATCTTGTAGTATCCGATATTCACGGCTGCTTGCCGGCACTGGAGAAGGTTCTTGCCTTCTTCAATGACAATAACTATGACATGATGCTAATTCTGGGTGACGTTCTGAATTACGGCCCCAGAAACGGTGTTCCACAAGGCCTGGATGCCATGGCCATTGTAGACAGGCTTAACGCAATGGCTGACAGAATTGTGGCAATCAGGGGCAACTGCGACAGCGAAGTGGACCAGATGCTTCTGAATTTCCCGATGATGGCCGATTGCAGCACAGTGGTGAACGGCAGGCAAAGATATTTTCTTACACACGGCCATATCTACAGCCCGGAAAATCGGCCTGTAAAAGGCATAGACGTATTCTTCAGCGGACACACACACCTTTGGGAACTGCGCAGGGACGGAAACACCATCATCTGCAATACGGGAAGTGTAACCTTCCCCAAAGAAGGACGTGAAGCCACTTTTGCAACTATAGAAGAAGACGGAAGAGTGGTGGTTAGGAAACTTGACGGAACCGAACTTGCTTCTCATTGCCAATAAAATTTAGGCAATGAAGAAATTTATGTTATATTTGTAAGAATGTATTTATAAATGTAACATGGAAAATCTCAGTCTTGGATTTCAGCTGATGGGCATAGGCATGGTAACGGTGTTTATCATCCTCCTGATTGTTATCTACGGAAGCGGCCTGCTCATCAAACTTATCAATAAAATAGCTCCCGAGGAGGCTCCAAAAGCCGCCAAGGCAAACCAGAACGCCGCACCTATGGCTGTTCTGGAAGCTGCCGTTGCCCAGATTACCGGAGGCAAGGGACATATCGTCAACGTAACAAAAGTGAACTAATCATATGGCAAGAGAAGTAAAATTCAGTCTTGTGTTCCGCGATATGTGGCAGAGCGCAGGCAAATATCAGCCCCGAGTAGACCAGCTGGTGGCTATAGCACCTTCAATAATCAAAATGGGTTGCTTCGACCGTGTTGAGACTAACGGTGGCGGTTTCGAGCAGGTGAACCTCATGTACGGAGAGAACCCCAACACAGCCGTAAGGGAGTGGACAAAACCATTCCACGAGGCCGGCATCCAGACACACATGCTGGACCGTGCCCTGAACGGCCTTCGCATGAGCCCTTGCAGCAAAGACCTGCGCCAGCTCTTCTATAAAGTGAAAAAAGCCCAGGGCACGGACATCACACGCATCTTCTGCGGTCTGAACGATCCCCGCAACGTTATCCCTTCCATCAAATACGCCAAGGAGGCCGGCATGATTGCACAGGCTTCCCTCTGCATCACCTACTCCCCTGTTCACACCGTTGAATATTACGTAGGCCTTGCAAAACAGTTCATAGAGGCAGGCGCCGATGAGATCTGCCTGAAGGATATGGCCGGCATCGGCCGTCCGGTTTCTCTGGGCAAGATTGTGAAGGGGATCAAAGAGCTGAAGAAAGACATCGTGATCCAGTATCACTCACATGCAGGTCCGGGCTTCAGCATGGCATCAATCCTGGAGGTATGCCAGAACGGTTGCGACTATATAGACACCGCCGTCTCTCCGCTTTCATGGGGTACAGGCCATGCCGATATCATTGCCGTACAGGAAATGCTGAAGGACGCCGGCTTCAAGGTGAAGGAAATCAATATGGAGGCCTATATGGAGGTTCGCAGCGGCGTTCAGGCCATGCTGGACGACTTCCTTGGCTACTACTGTCCTAAGCAGAACCGTCTGGACAACTCCCTGCTTGTGAAGCCGGGTCTTCCGGGCGGCATGATGGGTTCCCTGATGACAGACCTTGAGGAGAACCTTGCCACCCTGAACAAATGGAAAGCCAAAAACAACCAGCCTGAACTCACCACAGACCAGTTGCTGGTGAAACTCTTCGACGAGGTTGCATATGTATGGCCTAAGGTAGGCTTCCCTCCACTTGTTACTCCGTTCAGCCAGTACGTGAAAAACCTGGCACTGATGAACGTGATGCAGATGGAGAAGGGAAAAGAGCGCTGGAGCATGTTCCCGGACCAGATCTGGGACATGGTGCTTGGCAAATCCGGCAAACTCCCCGGCGAAGTGGACCAGGAGCTTAAAGACCTTGCAGCAGCACAGGGCCGTGAATTCGTAACTGCAGACCCTCAGGGCAACTATCCGGACTGTCTGGACGAGTTCCGTGCAAAGATGGCCCAGAACGGCTGGGAGCTTGGCCCGGACGACGAGGAACTCTTCGAGTATGCAATGCATCCGGCTCAGTACGAGACCTATAAGAGCGGCAAGGCGAAGGCCGATTTCCTTGCAGACCTGGAGAAGCGCAAGGCAGCCGCAAATGCCCCTGCAGCAGGTGCAGCGCAGCCAAGCGTGATCACAGTGAACGTAGGCGGCCAGGTATACAAACTGGACATCGCATATGGAGACGCTGTTCCGGCAGCCACTTCTGCCCCGGCAGGTGGAGTGCCTGCAGGCGAGGGAGAAGGCATCGCAGCCCCTATCAGCGGCAAGTTCTACCTTACAAAAGAGCCTTCAGAGCAGCCTCACAAGGTTGGTGACGCCGTAAAGAAAGGTGAAACCATATGCTATATCGAGGCCATGAAGATCAACAATGCCATTGCTGCAGAGTTTGACGGCGTAATTTCGGCAATACTCCCAAGCAACGGAGACACTGTTGAAGAGGATGATATCATAGTTAAAGTTGTGAGGAACGCATAATGGACGCATTTCTTGAAATATTGCGGAAACTGTATGAAATGACTGCCCTCAGCAGCATTTTCGAGAATCCCGCATTCCTTCTGATGTACCTGCTGGCATTCGTGCTGCTATACCTTGGCATAGTAAAGAAATACGAACCGCTGCTGCTTGTACCCATTGCCTTCGGCGTGCTCATAGCCAACTTCCCTGGCGGCGACATGGGCGTGATTCAGGCAAACGACCAGGGCCTGGTTAACGTTAACGGCCAGATGAAAGACATATACGCAATGCCTCTGCACGAGATTGCGCACGACCTTGGCCTTATGAACTATCTGTACTATGCCCTCATCAAAAGCGGTCTGCTTCCGCCTATCATCTTCATGGGTGTGGGCGCGATGACAGATTTCGGCCCCATGCTTCGCAACCTCAAGCTTGCAATCTTCGGCGCTGCCGCACAGATGGGTATCTTTGCAGTGCTTATCATCTCCCTGCTTCTTGGTTTCACACCTCAGGAGGCCGGTTCCCTTGGTATCATCGGCGGTGCCGACGGCCCTACAGCCATCTTCACCACCATCAAGCTTGCCCCTCACATGCTGGGTCCTATCGCCATTGCAGCATACAGCTACATGGCTCTGGTGCCTGTAATCATCCCTCTTGTAGTGAAACTATGCTGCAGCAAAAAAGAGCTGATGATAAACATGAAAGAGCAGGACAAGCTGTATCCGGAGAAAACCGAGATCAAGAACCTGCGCGTTTTGAAGATCATCTTCCCTATCGCCGTAACAACCATCGTTGCAATCTTCGTCCCAACAGCAGTGCCGCTTGTGGGCATGCTTATGTTCGGTAATCTGGTACGTGAGATAGGTTCCGACACATCACGCCTGTTCGAGGTGGCAAGTAACGGCCTCATGAATGCCGCAACCATCTTCCTGGGCCTTTGCGTGGGTGCAACAATGACAGTTGACGCCTTCCTTAACTTCCAGACCCTGGGCATCATCGTGGGCGGTTTCTGCGCCTTCGCGCTGAGTATCGCCAGCGGCATATTCATGGTTAAGATATGGAACCTCTTCGCAAAGAAGAAAATCAATCCGCTTATCGGCGCATGCGGTCTTTCTGCCGTTCCTATGGCAAGCCGCGTTGCAAACGGTATCAGCACCAAATACGATCCCAAGAACCACGTTCTGAACTACTGCATGGCCTCAAACATCTCCGGTGTTATCGGTTCTGCCGTAGCTGCAGGCGTCCTTATCTCCTTCCTGGGCTAAAAACAAATTACATTAATGTTTGAGAATCTATCAGATAAACTGGAACGCTCGTTCAAGATACTTAAGGGCGAGGGTAAAATTACAGAAATAAACGTTGCCGAAACAATGAAGGAAATCCGCAGGGCTCTGCTGGATGCCGATGTTTCGTACAAAGTGGCCAAGAACTTCTGCGACGAGGTGAAGGCCAAAGCGCTGGGTGCCAATGTATTGACAGCCGTACAGCCAGGCCAGATGCTGGTGAAGATAGTTCATGATGAACTAGCCCGTCTGATGGGTGCCGATGCAGCAGAGCTGGATCTTAAAGGCAACCCTGCCATCATCCTGGTGGCCGGCTTGAACGGTTCCGGTAAAACCACCCTCACAGGCAAGCTTGCAAACTATGTGAAGGGCAAGAAGGGAGAGAAAGTGCTGGTTGCAGCCTGCGATACCTTCCGCCCTGCGGCAATAGACCAGTTGAAGGTCCTTGCAGAAGGCATAGGAGTGCCGGTATACAGCGAGGAAGGCGAAAAAGACCCTGTTAAAGTGGCTGTGAACGCCGTTGCAAAGGCAAAGGCGGAAGGCTACAAGGTACTTATAATAGATACTGCCGGCCGTCTTAGCGTGGACGAGGAGCTGATGCAGGAGATTGAAACCCTAAGCAAGGCTGTAAACCCTACAGAAACCCTCTTCGTGGCCGATGCAATGACAGGCCAGGATGCAGTGGAAACCGCAAAGGTATTCAACGAGCGTCTGGACGTAAGCGGCATAGTGCTCACAAAGATGGATGGTGACACCCGTGGCGGTGCTGCCCTTTCAATCAAGGCGATCACCGGCAAACCTGTGAAATTCATCTCTGCAGGAGAGAAAATGGACGCTTTGGACATCTTCCACCCAAGCCGTATGGCAGACAGAATCCTTGGCATGGGTGACGTTGTTTCCCTGGTGGAGAAGGCGCAGGAGCAGTATGACGAGAAAGAGGCCAGAGAACTGAAGAAAAAGATTGCCAAAGACCAGTTCACCCTGTGGGATTTCTACAACCAGATTCAGCAGGTGCGCAAGATGGGCGATATCAAAGACCTGGCAGGCATGCTTCCTGGTGTTGGCAAAGCCATCAAGGACGTTGATATAGACAACGACAAGGCTTTCAAGGGCACAGAGGCCATAATCCTGTCCATGACACCTGCGGAAAGGGAGAATCCTTCCATAATAAACGGCAGCCGAAAGAAACGCATAGCCGACGGTTCAGGCACATCAATCCAGGCAGTAAACCAGCTTCTGAAGCAGTTCGAAGCCAGCCAGAAGATGATGAAAATGGCCATGGGCATAGGTCCCAAAGGACTTATGAAACAGATGATGGGCATGCGTCGCAGATAAGGTAAAATTCTGATACACAATGGGATCACTAATTATCGAAGCCATCATATGGGGCTTTGCAGCCCTTCTTACACCTTGCGTATTCCCAATGGTTCCAATGACGGTGTCCTTCTTCATGAAAGGCAGCGCCAACAAAAGCCAGGGACGCTTCAAGGCAATGATGTACGGCCTTTTCATAATACTGCTGTACACCCTTCCAATAGCTGCAATAATACTTGTCACCCGCATTGCCGGAGGCGAGAGCGTAACGGCCGACATATTCAACTGGCTGGCCACACACTGGCTGCCTAACATCATTTTCTTTGTGGTGTTCATGGTCTTTGCGGCATCCTTCCTGGGAGCATTCGAGATTCAGCTGCCCTCTTCACTAACAAACAAGAGTGACAGGAATTCAGACAAGGCCGGCCTTGCAGGCGTATTCTTCATGGCCCTCACCCTGGTTCTGGTGAGTTTCTCCTGCACCGGCCCCATCGTGGGCACAGTGCTTATTAAAAGCACCAGCGGAGAATTCTGGACCCCGATAATCACCATGCTGTGCTTCAGCAGCGCCTTCGCGCTTCCGTTTGCAGTACTGGCAATGTTCCCTTCCCTGCTTAAGAAAATGCCTAAGAGCGGCGGCTGGCTTGGAAGTGTGAAAGTGGTTCTGGGCCTAGTGGAAATTGCCCTGGGCTTCAAATTCCTAAGCGTTGCAGACCAGACCTACCACTGGGGCATCCTCAGCCGCGATCTCAACCTTACAATATGGATAATATGCTTCGGCACGATGCTGCTATACGGCCTTGGCCTTGTGGGTTTCCCTTCATCGGAAAGAAAACGCAAATGGACGGTATTGAGGGTTGTTTTATGCACCCTGCTTGCTGTTTTTGAAGTGTACCTTGTAACAGGTCTTTTCGGTGCGCCGCTGAAGGAACTGTCCGGCTATCTGCCTCCGATGCAGACAAAGGGCTGGTTCTATGACCACAGCGACAGATATGCACAGGAAGCGGCCGATGAAGAGATTAAATATGCCGATTTCCTGCACCTCCCTCACGGCCTTCAGGGATATTTCGACCTTGAGCAGGCGAAAACTGCGGCACGCAGGCAGAACAAGCCTCTGTTCATAGACTTCACAGGCCACGGATGCGTGAACTGCAGGGAGATGGAAGCAAGGGTATGGAGCGATCCTGCGGTACTTGAACTTCTGAAGAACGAGTTCGTGATCTGCGCCCTGTACTGCGACGACAAAACCCAGCTTCCGGAAAAGGAATGGGTGAAGGCTAACGGCAAGACACTGAAGACTTTGGGAAAGATAAACGCCTATATTGCACTTAACCAATACAACTGCAGCGCACAGCCGTATTACGTGCTTCAGGATGCCGACGGAAAGATGCTTGCACAGCCTCGGAGCTACAATCTGGACGTACAGGAATTCATAGATTTCCTCACTTCTGCCGTGAACGTGCACGGAAAACAGTAAAAACACATATTTTTCTATTGAAAATTCCCGCAGATTTTTATAAATTTGTGGGAATTTATGCGTAAAGCATATAAAAAACGCCAATTAACAAACAACTAAATAAACAATTTCAATTATGGCTGAGAAAAAATTTATTACCTGTGACGGTAACTTTGCTGCAGCTCATATCGCTTACCTTTTCAGCGAGCAGGCTGCCATCTACCCTATCACACCATCTTCAACTATGGCTGAGTATGTTGATGACTGGGCTGCCGCAGGTAAAAAGAACCTTTTCGGTGAGGTTGTAAAAGTAACCGAGATGCAGAGCGAGGGCGGTGCTGCAGGTGCAGTACACGGTTCACTCCAGGCAGGTGCTCTCACAACCACATTCACCGCATCACAGGGTCTGCTTCTTATGATCCCTAACATGTACAAGATTGCCGGTGAGATGCTTCCTACAGTATTCCACGTTTCCGCACGTGCACTTGCATCACACGCACTTTCAATCTTCGGTGACCACCAGGACGTTATGGCTTGCCGCCAGACCGGTTTTGCAATGCTGGCATCCGCTTCCGTACAGGAGGCTCTTGACCTTGCAGCAGTGGCTCACCTTTCAACAATCAAATCAAGCATTCCTTTCATCCACTTCTTTGACGGCTTCCGTACTTCACACGAGATCCAGAAGATAGAGCTTATAGACGAGGAGGCACTCAAGGGTATGATTTCAGAGAAGGCTCTTGCAGCATTCCGCGCTCATGCCATGACACCTAACTCACCTGTTATCCGCGGTACAGCAGAGAACGGTGACGTATATTTCCAGAACCTGGAGAGCCGCAACAGATTCTACAGCGAGCTTGACGACATCGTAGCACGCTACATGGGTGAGATTTCCGAGGCTACCGGCCGCCAGTACCGTCCATACGACTACTACGGCGCAGAGGATGCAGAGAACATCATCATCGCAATGGGTTCTGTTACAGAGACTATCAAAGAGACTATCGACTATCTTGCTGCACAGGGCAAGAAGGTTGGTCTGATGATCATCCGCCTGTATCGTCCTTTCAGCGCAAAATACTTCTTCAAAGCCCTTCCTAAGAGCGTTAAGAAGATTGCTGTTCTGGACCGCACAAAAGAGCCTGGTGCACTTGGAGAGCCTCTCTACATGGATATCAAGACTCTCTTCCAGGATCAGAAGAACGCTCCTGTTATCGTTGGCGGCCGTTACGGTCTTTCTTCAAAGGATACAACTCCTGCACAGATTGTTTCCGTATACGAGAACCTGGAGGCAGCAGAGCCTAAGACAAACTTCACAATCGGTATCGTAGATGACGTAACCTTCCTTTCACTTCCTAAGAAAGAGGAAATCTCTATCGTGAAAGAGGGTACAACAGAGTGCCGTTTCTATGGTCTGGGTTCAGACGGTACAGTTGGTGCCAACAAGAACACCATCAAGATCATCGGTGACCACACTCCTCTCTACGCACAGGGCTATTTCGACTACGATTCAAAGAAATCCGGCGGTTACACATGTTCACACCTTCGTTTCGGTGCACAGCCAATCAAGGCTCCTTACCTTGTTGGTACTCCGGACTTTGTTGCCTGCCACGTACCTTCATACCTTTCAAAATATGACGTACTTGAGGGTATCAAAGAGGGCGGCAGCCTCTTGCTGAACAGCCTTTGGGACGAGGCAGAGACTTTGAAACGCATCCCGGACCACGTAAAAGGCATCATCGGCCGCAAGAAAGTAAAACTCTATATCATCAACGCAACCAAGATTGCCGCTGAGATTGGCTTGGGTGGCCGTACAAATACCATCCTCCAGAGCGCATTCTTCAAGATCACAGGCGTTATCCCTTACGAGGAGGCTGTTGCATACATGAAGAAGGCTATCGTCAAGAGCTACGGCAAGAAAGGTGAGAATATCGTGAACATGAACTACGCTGCCGTAGACCGCGGCGGAGAGTACACAGAGGTTGCAGTTCCGGCAGAGTGGGCAGAGATTTCAGCTCCATTCGAGATTCCTGGTGCAAACCGCGTTGCTCCGGAGTTCGTTAAGGTTATCGCTGACGTTGTAAACAGCCAGAACGGTGACAAACTCCCTGTAAGCGTGTTCAATCCGGACGGCACAATGCCAGTAGGCACAGCAGCATACGAGAAACGTGGTGTTGCAGTTAAGGTTCCTGCATGGGATTCTGCAAAATGTATCCAGTGTAACTCTTGTGCATACGTTTGTCCTCACGCTGTAATCCGTCCATTCCTTGCAACTGACGCCCAGAAAGAGGCTGCTCCTGCAGGTATCAACTGGATTGCTGCAAAAGGCGCTCCTGCCGGTGCAGGCGCATGGTACACTCTTGCATTCAGCAATGCCGACTGTACAGGTTGCGGCAACTGTGTTGACGTTTGTATGTCCAAGGAGAAATCTCTTGCAATGGTTGCTTACGATGCAGAGAGTCCTGTTCAGGCAGAGTACGCATGGCTGGAGAAGAATGTTGGCTACACTAAAGTTGAGCCGGCTAAATGCAATGTGAAGACTTCACAGTTCAACCAGCCTCTCTTCGAGTTCAGCGGCGCCTGCGCAGGTTGCGGTGAGACTCCATATGTAAAGGCTATCACACAGCTTTACGGTGACCACATGATGATTGCCAATGCAACAGGTTGTTCATCTATCTACGGTGCATCCTTCCCTGCTGCTCCATACTGCACAGATGCTGCAGGTCACGGTCCGGCTTGGGCAAACTCACTGTTCGAGGACTTCTGCGAGTTCGGTCTTGGTATGCGTCTGGGTTCAGACCGCGCACGCAAGACTGTAGAGCGTCTTATGACAGAGGGTCTGCAGTGCGAGTGCTGCACTGAGGAGATGAAAGCCCTCTTCACACAGTGGCTGGAGAACAAAGAGGATGCAGCCATTACCCGTGAGGTTTGCGACAAGCTCATCCCACTTTGCAAAGAGTGCGGTTGCAACACTTGCAAAGAGCTTGTTAAATACGAGGGCTTCATCCCTGCACGCAGCCAGTGGATTATCGGCGGTGACGGTGCTTCATACGATATCGGATACGGCGGTCTGGATCACGTGCTTGCAAGCGGTGAGAACGTGAACATCCTCGTTCTTGATACAGAGGTTTACTCTAACACCGGTGGACAGAGCTCTAAATCCACTCCTGCAGGCGCAATTGCAAAATTTGCCGCTTCAGGTAAGAAGGTTCGCAAGAAAGACCTTGGCATGATGGCAATGAGCTATGGTTATGTTTACGTTGCACAGGTTGCAATGGGCGCATCTCCAGCACAGTTCATGAACGTTATCAAAGAGGCTGAGGCTTACAACGGTCCATCCCTGATCATCGCATACGCTCCTTGTATCAACCACGGTCTGAAAGCCGGCATGGGTCTTTCACAGCGTGAGGAGAAACTTGCAGTTGAGTGCGGTTACTGGTCACTGTACCGTTATAACCCAGAGCTTATTGAGAAAGGCGAGAACCCATTCAAGCTTGATTCCAAAGAGCCTGATTGGACTAAGTTCCAGGACTTCCTCAAGGGTGAGGTTCGTTTTGCATCTCTCTACAAGATGTATCCGGAGCAGGCCGATGAGCTTCTCAAGAAGACAGAGGAGTTTGCCAAGATCCGTCTCGAGGGCTACAAAAAACTTGCACAGTAATAAAATATTGTACATTTAGTACGATTTTTGATAGGGACAAGTAGTTTTTTCGGAAACTACTTGTCTAATTGTTAAAGAAAGTACTAATACCATTATTAATAAACTGAATGATGAAAAAATTTATCCTGTCTGTCCTGGCAGTTATTGCAACTGTCATGGCATTTGCGCAGAACCAGCTGCCGAATGACCCCGAGGTCAAAACCGGCAAACTGGAGAACGGTATGACCTACTACATCCGTCACAACTCTCTTCCGGAGGGCCGCGCAGAATTTTATCTTGCAACCAATGTAGGTGCAATTCAGGAAGGCGAAGGCCAGGACGGTCTCGCACACTTCCTGGAGCACATGTGTTTCAACGGTCTGAAGAACCTTCCAGGCAAACAGATGCTGGACTATCTTCAGAATATAGGCGCAGAGTTCGGCCGTAACATCAATGCTTCTACAGGCGTAGAGCAGACACAATACATGCTGAACAACATGCCTGTTACCCGTGAAGGCATCCTGGACACCTGTCTGCTTGTAATGCACGACTATTCTCACTTCGTACTTAACGAGGCTTCCGAGATTGATGCCGAGCGCGGTGTTATCCTGGAGGAGAAACGCACCCGCAACAATGCCGGCTGGCGTATGTTCGAGAAAAGCGCCCCTTACTATTATGGCAAGAGCAGCAAATATGCCACCTGCAACATCATCGGCAGCGAGGAGACCCTCAAGACTTTCCAGCGTGAGGCTATCGTAGACTTCTATGAGACATGGTATCGTCCTGACATGCAGGCACTTATCGTTGTAGGCGACATCGACGTAGAGCAGGTATACCAGAAAATCGTGAAACTCTTCTCCGATATCCCTGCACCGGTTAACCCTAAAGAGAAAGTGATGCCGGATGTTGAGATCAATGACGAGCCTGTTGTTGGCATACTCACAGATCCGGAGAACACAAACACTTCAGTTGAGTTCATCTGGAAGCTTGGCGAGCCTACTCCAAAGGCGCTCAGAGGCACTGACATGGGATATTTCGAGAGCCTCCTGAAGAACATCTTCGCCTCTGTAATGAGCGAGCGTTTCGAGGATATCACCTCAAAGGCCGATGCTCCTTTCCTTGGTGCATCCCTTGGCGTTGGCAAGCTTTGCGACAAATGCGAGGTTGTAATGGGTGAGGTTACCGCAGAGAACTCCAAAATCCTTAACGCAGCAACCGCATTCATGACAGAGTATGAGAAGGTTAAACGCTTCGGTGTTACCGACGATGAGGTGGACCGCGTAAAGGAGAGCCTTATCAAGAATTACAAGAGCCGCGTTGCAGGTGCAGAAACCCGCAAGAACCCGGAATTCGTACGCCCTATCATGAACCATTTCTTCCAGGGTTACAACTATATGACTCCGGAGATGGAACTCCAGGTTGTACAGGCACTCTGCTCACAGATTAGCGCAGCCCTTCTGAACCAGATTATCCCGCAGCTCCTTACAGGCGAGCACCTTACAATCCTTTACACAGGCATAGACAAAGAGGGCCAGATTCATCCTACAGAGCAGCAGCTTCTGGACTGCGTATCGGCAGCTGCAGCAGCAGAGATAGAGGCGCCTAAGACAGAGGCCATCAACAAAGACTTCATGGCAGGCATCGCAATCAAAGCCGGCAAAGTGAAGAAAGAGGCTGCAGGACAGTATGGCACAACAGTATGGACTCTCAGCAACGGTCTCAAAGTTGTTGTAAAACCAACAGAGTACAAGAAAGACCAGGTTATCTTCAATCTGATGAAAGAAGGCGGTCTAAGCCTTATCCCTACACACGAGCTTGCTTCATTCGACCGCAATATCATGCAGGTATTCAACGCAAACTGCGGTATTGCAGGCTATAGCAGCAGCACTGTTACAAAGATGCTTAGCGGCAAACGTGTGAGCGTAAGCACAAACATCAGCAACCTGTACAACAACGTAAGCGGTTCTTGCGACCCTGAGGACATAGAGACTGCCATGCAGCTTGTATACCTTATGTATGCAGCTCCGCGTTTCGACCAGGAAGAGTGGAACGTTGGCATCAACCAGCTTGCAAGCGTGCTTCCTAACATGCTTACCACCCCTAACTTCGAATTCCAGAAGCATATCTATGATGCAATCTACAACAGCCCAAGAATGAAGGCTCCAAGCATGGAGACTCTGGACCAGGCAAACCTTGCAACATACGAGAAATACTATCGTCAGATGTATGCCGATATTGCAGGTGCAACCCTCTATATCACCGGTAACGTGGATCTTGCAACTCTCAAACCGCTTGTTGAGAAATACTGCGGTGCACTTGCAAAGGGCAAGAAAGCTGCAAAATACAATGTAGCAAATTCAGTTCCTTTCAACAAGGAGAACCTCACAGACGAATTTGCAGTGGTAATGAACAACCCTAAGGTTAGCGTTCTGCAGTTCTATAATGCCGATATGAATTACAGCGTACAGAAAGAGGTTAACCTCACAGCTGCAAACTTCATCCTTGACATGATTTATGTTGCAACACTGCGTGAGGAGGAAGGCGGCACCTATGGTGCATCTTCATCTATCGCCCTTGTTGACGAGCCTAAGGGCAATGGTATCATCCAGGTTGTATTTGACACCAATGCACAGCAGCAGAAGAAACTGCGCGAGCTTGCAGTAAGCGGTCTCAAAGGCCTGGCAGAGAACGGCCCTACAGAAGAGCAGCTTGGCCGCGCTATAGAGAATGCGAAGAAGAACCTTCCAGAGCAGCGCATCACCAACAGCTACTGGCAGAATGCACTGCGTCACAACGCCCTTCACGGTGGCGACTATGATGCAGAGTACGAGGCAGCAATCAACAACATCTCTGCTGAGGGCATCAAGGCAGCTCTTTCAGAGCTTCTTGCAGGCAGCAGCTTCCAGGAGGTTGTGATGAGCGCAGCCGAATAAGCACTGCAAAACACAAAATAAAGAAGCCGGCCATCAAGGTCGGCTTCATTTTTGTATGACTGTGATAAAGGATTAAGCCTCCGGAGCAATTGCACCTGAAGGACAAGCCTCTGCACAAGTACCGCAATCGATACAAACGTTAGGGTCGATTACATAGATATCGCCCTCTGAGATAGCGCCGGTAGGACACTCGCCCATGCAAGTACCGCAAGCAACGCAGTCATTTGAAATTTTGTAAGCCATAATAATTTGGTTTTAATTAACGTTAATTACACAAAAATAATTAAATCTTTTATCTTTGCAAAATATGAAACGGCTTATTTATATATTCCTTTCAGCGATATGCATAAGCAATATGCTTCATGCACAGAACAGCAGAGACCTTCTGAAATTCGACAGGACAGTACACGATTTCGGCCAGGTTCTGCTTAGCGACGGAGCCGTCTCATGCACTTTCACGGCAACCAACGTATCATCCGAAGACCTTTATATCCAAAGCGTTACAACAAGCTGCGGCTGCACGAACGTGCAGTGGGACCACAACACCATCAAGCCTGGACAGAAGGCAAAGGTATCGGCCACATACAGCAATGACGAAGGGCCATATCCGTTTGACAAATCCCTGATTGTTAAGGTATCGGGACAGACAAAACCCATAATGCTGCATCTGCGTGGCATCTCGCAGGAAAAGATAAAGGCCGACAGCGAGATTTTCACGAACGTGTATGCAAAGCAGCTGGGTCTGGACAAGACAGAGTTCAAATGCGGAAACCTTGAACAGGGAAGCAGCCGCACAGAGCAGTTCACCGTGGCAAACCTTGGCGGCAAGGCGGCAAAGATAGAGTTCGCAAACGTTTCCAAGGGGATGAAGCTGGAAGTGAAACCTAATCCAATCCCTGCAGGAGAACACGCAAGCGTGTATTACACCATCACAACCATGCCGGATATGTGGGGCTATAACGACTACAGCGCAACTCCTGTGGTAAACGGAACAAACAGCGGCAAAAGCTTCACCGTGAAAGCCTTCACTGCAGAAAATTTCAGCAGTCTAAGCAAAGAGGAGAAGAAACAGGGCAGCCGCCCGGTGTTTGACGAGAGCACCTTCTCTTTCAATCACAAGAAACAGGGCAGCAAAATCACCGCAAACTTCAGTTGTAAGAACCAGGGAGAGAAGGAACTGGTGGTATATAAGGCCGACAGCGATTTCGCTGGTGCAGTTCCTGGCACGTTCAAAGCCATCCCGGCAGGAGGAAGCGGAAAGTTCACTGTGGAACTGGACACCACAAATCTGCCGAAAGGAGAGGCGCTGGTTATGATAACTCTCACAACCAACTCCCCTATCCGTCCTATCGTAACCCTATTTATTACGGGAATTATTCAGTGACAGCGAGGCCAATCCGCCTTCCGCTGTCTCTTTGTAAAGGGATGGCAGGTCTTTGCCTGTACGCTTCATGGTATCCACAACATGGTCGAAAGACACCAGATGGCGGCCGTCTCCAAGCAGGGCGTAGAAACTTACATCCAGGGCACGCAGGGCCGCAATAGGGTTCCTTTCTATGCATGGAATCTGAACCAGACCGCACACAGGGTCACAGGTGAGGCCCAGATTGTGCTCCATGGCCATCTCGGCTGCATATTCTATCTGCTGCAGCGTTCCTCCATACAACTGGTTCACGGCTGCCGCCGCCATAACGCAGGCACTGCCCACCTCACCCTGGCAGCCCACCTCGGCGCCGGAAATTGAAGCATTGGTACGTATTATATTGCCGAAGAGGCCTGCAGTAGCCAAAGCCTTGCATATATCCCTGTCGGAGAAATTGTGTGCAATCTTCTGGTGATAAAGAACTGCGGGAACAATGCCGCAGGAGCCGCAGGTAGGGGCGGTAACCACAGTTTCGCCGCGGGCGTTCTGCTCTGAAACCGCCAGGGCATAGGCTGTGATGAGTGCACGGGACTTCAGGGAATCCTTATAGCCGGTGCCGCGTACATAATACTGTTTGGCCTTGCTTCGCAGGTTAAGGCTGCCGGGAAGCCTGTCGTCGCGCGAGAGACCTTCCTTCACGCTTGCCTGCATGGTTTCCCAAACTTCGGCAAGGAAGTCCCATATCTGAGGGCCCTCGCACTGCTCCACATATTCCCAGAAAGACAGGCCGTTGTCTTCCAGATATTCCTGGATTTCAGACATATGGTTCAGATGATAAACGTCATCGCTTATCTCCTTAACCTGTTCTTTTCCATCGGAAAGATTGCCTCCGCCTATGCTGAAAACCAGCCATTCATCGGTCTTGGCTCCGGATTCATCCAATGCCTCGTACAGCATGCCGTTGGTATGGAAGTCCAGCACCTTGTTCGGGCGCCATACGATTTCCGTGCGCTCTTCTCCAAGCACCTGTAGTATGGCCTTGTCTGTCATGTGGCCCTTGCCGGTAGCGGCCAGAGAGCCGTAAAGTGTTACACGGAAGGAACTTGCAGAAGGGTTTTTCTCAAGAAAAATCTTGGCTGCCTTGTTCGGCCCCATGGTATGGCTGCTGGATGGACCCAGTCCTATTTTGTAAATTGCTTTTATACTGTCCATAAATGCATATGTATTCATTCAAATATAAAGAAATTTGCAATAATATGCGTATCTTTGCAGATATTAATTTTACAACAGCTATGAAAAGGGATAACCAGATTTTCGATCTTATCGAGAAAGAAAGACAAAGACAGGCAAAAGGCCTCGAGCTTATTGCATCGGAGAACTATGTAAGCGACCAGGTTCTGGAAGCTATGGGTTCCATATGTACAAACAAATATGCCGAGGGTTATCCCGGTCACAGATACTATGGCGGCTGCTATGTTGTGGATGAGATAGAGCAGCTGGCAATAGACCGTCTGAAAACCATCTACGGAGCATGCTGGGCAAACGTTCAGCCTCATTCCGGAGCACAGGCGAACATGGCTGTTACAATGGCTGTTCTTAAGCCGGGAGACACC
Organism: Bacteroidales bacterium; assembly: GCA_024401715.1. GTDB lineage: Bacteria > Bacteroidota > Bacteroidia > Bacteroidales > UBA932 > Cryptobacteroides. Next base: position 5,586 of record JAKSKO010000028.1, on the reverse strand, counting down.
TTCATGGGCTTGGACCTCAGCCAGGGCGGCCACCTCACCCACGGTTCACCTGTGAACGCATCGGGTCTTCTGTACAATGCGGTTGCATACGGTGTAGACCCGGAAACCGGGCTTGTGGACTATGACAAGATGGAGCAGACTGCGCTGGAGTGCAAACCGAAGCTTATCATAGGCGGTGCATCGGCATATTCACGCGAGTGGGATTACGAAAGAATGCGCGCAATTGCCGACAAAGTTGGCGCCATCCTGTGGATTGATATGGCCCATACTGCGGGTATGATTGCGGCAGGCCTCATGAAAAACCCTGTACGCTATGCGCATATCGTAACATCAACCACACACAAGACTTTGCGCGGACCACGCGGAGGCATCATCCTTCTTGGAGAGGATTTTGACGATCCACAGGGCCGCAAAAGCCCTAAGGGCGTGGTTAAGAAGATGAGCCAGGTTCTGGACAGCTATGTATTCCCGGGCGTTCAGGGCGGCCCGCTGGAGCACATCATCGCTGCAAAGGCAGTGGCTTTCGGCGAGGCTCTTCAGCCTGAATACAAAGAGTATCAGAAGCAGGTGATGGCAAATGCCAGGATTATGGGCGAGGAGTTCATAGCAAGGGGCTACAAAGTTGTTAGCGGCGGCACAGACAACCACCTTATCCTTCTGGACCTGCGCACGAAATTCCCGGAGCTTACAGGCAAGGTGGCCGAGATAGAGCTGGGCAAGGCCGAAATCACCGTAAACAAGAATATGGTTCCTTTCGACAACCGCTCCCCTTTCCAGACCTCCGGCCTCAGGGTTGGTACACCTGCCGTAACTTCACGCGGTTTCAACACAGAAGACATGAAGCAGATTGTGGCTCTTATCGATGCCGTGCTTGTGTCGGCCGATAAGAACGGCGTGGAAAGCGCAGAGCATGCAGAGGTTCTGAAAGCAACCGCCCTTCAGGTGGAGAAAATGACTGAAGGTAAAGCACTTAACATATATTAGCATGCTGATGACATACGATCTTCAGCAATACACAGACCGTCGGGATGGGGATTCAGTAAAATGGATGAATCCCGATCCCGATGTCATTCCGATGTGGGTGGCCGACATGGACTTCAAGGTGGCTCCCTTCATTCTTGAGGCCCTGGAAAAACGCGTGCAGCACGGCATCTTCGGCTACGTGAACGTTCCGGACAGCTACTATCAGGCTGTGATTGAATGGTTTGGAAAAAGACGCGGCTGGCACATTGAAGAGGAATGGATACAGTACATCCCCGCAGTTGTTCCGGCAATATCATGCGTGATCAAGGCTTTCACGCAGCCGGGAGACACTGTTGTGATAAACACTCCGGCCTATAACTGCTTTTTCAGCAGCATACGCAACAACGGATGCGAATGCTCTGCGTCACCATTGAAACGTGTGGGAAACAGTTTTGAGCCTGATTTTGCCGATATCGAGGCCAGGGTGGCAAACCCCAAGGCAAAGCTCTTCCTGCTTTGCAACCCGCACAACCCAAGCGGACGCATATGGACAAAGGAAGAACTTCAGAAGATTGCCGATATTTGTCTGAAACACAATACTATAGTGGTTTCGGACGAGATTCATTGCGAGATTGAGATGCCGGGGCATACTTTCACTCCCCTGGCAAGTCTGGGACAGGGATATCAGGACAACTGCATCACCCTTTGCTCTCCTAGCAAGGCCTTCAATACAGCAGGCCTGCAGATTGCCAACATCATATGCAACAGCCCTCAGTGGCGCAGCAAAATAGACCGCGCAATCAATGACAACGAAGTGTGCGACGTGAATCCTTTCGGCGTAACGGCCCTGCAGGCTGCTTATTCCGCCCAGGGAGAAGAGTGGCTGAAGCAGATGAATGCAGCGGAATGGGAGAATTTCTGCACACTTAGAGACAGATTCGCCGCAGAACTGCCTATGCTGCCTGTGTGCGATCTTCAGGGCACATACCTGGCGTGGGTGGACTTCAGCGCCCTGGTACGGAAAGGCATAAGCACCGAAAGCGTGCAGGACACACTGCTTGAAAAGCACAAGGTGTGGATAAACGCAGGCGGCATGTATGGGGACAGCAACTATATGCGCATTAATCTGGCAGGACCCAAAGCATTGATAGATAAAGGAATAGAGCGCATTATCAAAGGAATAAAAGAATTACTGTAATATGGCAGACGAGAAGATCATTTTTTCTATGAACGGCGTGGGCAAAACCCTGCCGCACAACAACAAAGTAATCCTCAAGGACATCTACCTTTCATTTTTCTATGGTGCCAAGATTGGTATCATAGGTCTTAACGGTTCCGGTAAGTCCACCCTCATGAAAATCATTGCAGGCGTGGAGAAGCAGTATCAGGGAGAAGTGGTGTGGGCACCAGGCTACAGCGTAGGCTATCTGGAGCAGGAGCCGCAGATGGATCCGGAGAAAACCGTTCTGGAGGTTGTTCAGGAAGGTGTTCAGGAGGTTATGGACCTTCTTAAGGAATACGAAGAGATAAACCTGAAGTTCTGCGAACCTATGGATGACGATCAGATGAACAAGCTGATTGAACGTCAGGGAGAACTCACAGACAAGATAGAGCACGTTGGCGGTTGGGAGATTGACGCAAAGTTGGAGAGGGCTATGGACGCGTTGCAGTGTCCTCCTCCGGACCAGAAGGTGGCCAACCTTAGTGGTGGCGAGCGCCGCCGTGTGGCACTTTGCAGGCTGCTGTTGCGCGAGCCTGATGTCCTGTTGCTGGACGAGCCAACCAACCACCTGGACACAGAGAGTATACAGTGGCTGGAGGCCCACCTGCAGCAGTACAAGGGCACTGTGATTGCAGTAACACACGACCGTTACTTCCTGGACAACGTTGCAGGCTGGATTCTGGAGCTGGACCGCGGAGAGGGTATCCCATGGAAGGGCAACTACTCTTCATGGCTGGAGCAGAAGAGCAACCGCCTTGCAATGGAGGAGAAACAGGAGAGCAAGCGCCGCAAGACTCTGGAGCGAGAGCTGGAATGGGTAAGAATGGCACCGAAGGCACGTCAGGCAAAAAGCAAGGCACGTCTTGGTGCATACGAGAAGCTTGCCGGAGAGGATGCAAGGGAGAAAGAGAGCCGTCTGGAGATTTTCATTCCGAACGGACCTCGCCTTGGCCAGAACGTCATAGAGTTCAACGGCGTAAGCAAGGCATATGGAGACAAATTGCTGTATGAAAACCTCAGCTTCAAGCTTCCACCAGCAGGTATCGTTGGTGTGATTGGTCCTAATGGCGCCGGCAAGACTACCCTCTTCCGTCTTATCATGGGTGCAGAGCAGCCGGACGGCGGCAGCATCTCCATAGGCGACACAGCAAAGATTGCGTATGTGGACCAGCAGCACAAGAGCATAGACCCGGAAAAAACCGTATATCAGACCATTGCAGGAGATCTGGACTTTATAAGGCTGGGCAACCGCGAGGTTAATGCCCGCGCATATGTAAGCCGATTTAATTTCAGCGGTGCGGATCAGGAGAAGCTCTGCGGCATCCTTTCCGGTGGTGAGCGCAACCGTCTGCATCTGGCCCTCACCCTTAAGGACGAAGGCAATGTCCTTCTGCTTGACGAGCCAACCAACGACGTTGACGTAAATACAATCCGCGCCCTTGAGGAAGGTCTGGAGAACTTTGCAGGCTGTGCAGTGGTTGTAAGCCACGACCGCTGGTTCCTGGACCGTATTGCCACCCACATCCTGGCCTTTGAAGGCGACAGCCAGGTATATTTCTTCGAAGGCAGCTATTCTGAATACGAGGAGAACAAAAAGAAACGTCTCGGCAACGAAGAACCAAAACGTTTCAAATACAAAAAGCTGATGGAGTAAAAAAGCATCTGGCAAATTAAACGTGTAATTTTTCTACACGGATAACTTTTCCCAGTTTTGCAAATAAGCAAGAATTACTCCCGCTATGCCGATGAAAGCATAGCGGGAGAATTCTTTGTGCAGGTGCTTCAGTTGCGCATTGGGCAGCGGAGCTTTCGGAACTGTGCATGTATATGATTATTTCAATAATTTCTCTTGGCCGAATCAAAAAATGTTGTACCTTTGCATTAGGTTATACAATGAAGTCTGTGGCAATCGCCGAACAAGGCAGGCTTCCATTTTCAAGTAGGACGTTTTATCTTTTCTGATAGGGCGTCCTATATTTTGTCCTAACGGATGGGCTACTTCATCAAAGCCCCAGTGGCCACTCTGGAGATTCCACCTATGAACACAGCGCGTGAAAACGGCATACGAGTCCCCAGACATTCCAAGAAAATGAGGCTGAGGATTTCAGAGCTAGCTTGATGGGGGAAGTCAAAATCGTCTGCAGCGGCAATGTCAGTTTCGTAGCGTTCTGAGGCAGGCAGGTGCTGCAGGCGGGCCAATTTTCCCTCACCTGCAGCGGCAATAGGCTCTACAGCATCGTAAAACAGGGCTAAGCGCGCCAGACGATTTTCGGTTTCCGCACATCCAGCACCGGGCGGGACGTCACAACTCAAACAGCGTCGCCCTTCCGCCGGAAGCTCCACTTCGTTTCGCCGGCGGAACCGGCTACTCGCTTTGCCCATATGGCGATTTCTTCGCTGCTCGGTCGATTCACCGCTCGCTGTGCTCGCTATCGACATGCTCGCGACGCGAAAAATCACCATCTGGCCTTCGCTCCCGGCGGGCTAAAGCCCTACTGCTCAGGCCGCAAGCATCAACATGCTTGCTGTAAACACCTTCGCGACCTACGCCATGGGCTCGCAATGTTTGCTTATGCAACGCCCCGCCCGGACTTCTTTCCTATTTTTTTCTGAATGGCCATTTGAAACGGATAATTCAGGTAAAATGTTGTCACTAAGCAAGTTGCAGCATTTACCAATTTGACTTTTACACAAAACTGGAGATTGCCAGGGCGATGAAGGCTGAGGATATTCCTGTTGCAGTTATCGTCAAGTGCACTGGCCTGACGGAAGAACAGATCAAGAAACTTTAAAGACGGGCCAGTAAGCAGATACACAAGTTTGCAGATTCACAAGAATTACTCCCGCTATGCAGATGAAAGCATGGTGGGAGAATTCTTTTAATTTTGCATCTTTCAAGTCGTACTTGGTCGGAGGCTTACTTACCTACAATGCATTTGAATACAAGTACTCCGGAGCAAATCCTATTTCATTGTTCCAATCAACGGAGAACGGGTCTAGAGTAAAGTTCCTGAAATAAGACATATCCTTCAACTTTACGCAAATACCGTCATTATAAACCTGAGAAAAATCGAAATTTTTCTTTTCCCCAGTATTAAATGTCAGCTCAAGAATATAGTCCCTGACATATCTTGCTTCTATAACTTTCAGTATCATAATTCTCATTATTTGAGAGGATCAATCTTTACAAGGGATTCTTTACATTCCATTCTTCGCCAGTTCTCCAAAAGTTCTGCCTTATGTTGATCCAACCATTCATATACCAAATTCAATGCTCTTCGTGGTAGAGTGCCTGTTACGACACCACCCTCAATAGTAATAATTGCTTCATACTCTTGGTATTTCACATGAAAGTGGGGCGGATTATGCTCACTCATATACATATAAATGGCAGTACCATA